>NZ_DASYDG010000057.1:0-136599 GCF_036499745.1 Pinirhizobacter sp. | reverse complement strand
CCAGCGGGGGGCGGTAGCGACACTGGTGCCGCCGAACTTCATCACAATCCAGGGGGCGTCCGCGGGCAGCGGGGCCGGAAACACAAGGCTCACGGGATTCTTCCGGGGGGTTTGCCAAATCCTGTGAGTGTTGCGCTGCGTCACGGAAAAGGCAACGGCAGTGGGCCAATGCCTCGGAACCGGCTCAAGTTTGCCCGACGGCGCTTGCCCGATGCGCCCAGGCCCGCCATTCTCTGGCCTTTTACGACACCAGGGGAACGCTCGATGTCATCACCGAACCCGCCGGAGGGCTACGTCCGCAGCCTGGGCCTGCGCGACGCGGCGCTAATCGTGGTCGGCGGCATCATCGGTGGCGGCATCTTCCGCAGCCCGAACATCGCCGCACAGCGCACCGAATCGGGCTTCTCGCTGCTGGCGATCTGGGTGGCGGCGGGCCTGCTCACCCTGGTCGGCGCGCTCTGCTACGCCGAACTTGGCGCGCGCCGGCCGCTTGCCGGCGGCAGTTATGTCTACCTGCGCGAAGCCTATGGCCCGATGGCGGGCTTCCTGTTCGGCTGGACCATGCTGCTGGTGATCTATTCCGGCAGCACCGCTGCTGTCGCCACGGTGTTTTCCGGCTACGCCATCGCCGCCTTCGGCCTTCCGGCGGGCCTCGCGCTGCCGCTGACCATCGGTGCGCTGGTGTTCGTCACGGGCATCAACCTTTTCGGCATCCGTACCGGCGCACACATCCAGAACGTCTTCACCATCCTCAAGCTCCTGGCGGTAGCGGCGCTGGTGGTCACCGGCCTCGCCTTCGCCGGTGCCGGCAGCACGCAGGCACTGTCGGCCGATCCGAGCATGCAGGGCGTGGGCTTTGCCGGCGCCTTCCTGCCGGTGCTCTTCGCCTACAGCGGCTTCACCTACCTCAACAACCTCGGCGGCGAAGTGCGCGACCCGCAGCGAACCCTGCCGCGGGCACTGGGCCTGGGCATGCTGGTCGTGATCACGGCCTATGTGCTGGCCAACTACGCCTACCTGTCCGTGCTGGGCCACGGCGGCCTGGCCAGCAGCGAGGCACCGGCGGCGGATGTCATGCGCCGCGTCTTCGGCGATGCCGGGGCCAAGGCCATCGCGCTGGGCATCGCGGTATCCACCCTGGGCTTCTGCAACATCACGCTGGTCTCCGGCGCGCGCGTGCTGCAGGCGATGGGCGAGGACGGCCTGTTCTTCCGCAGCGTCGCTCGCCTGCACCCGCGCTGGCGCACGCCCAACGTGGCGCTGATGCTGCTGGCAGCCTGGTCGATCGTGCTGGCCGCCAGCGGCAGCTACGGCCAGTTGCTCGACTACGCCACCTTTGCCGACTGGCTGGCCTGCGCGGTCACTGTCACGACCTTGTTCTGGTATCGCAGGCGGGATGCATCCAACCCATCCTTCCGCGCGCCGTGGCACCCGTGGCTGCCGTTGCTTTTCATCGGCGCCGTGGCCGCCGTGGTGGTGGTGACCATGCTCGATAACCCGACCAATGCAGGGATCGGCGTGCTGATCGTGCTTGCCGGTATCCCGGTTTACCTTGTCTGGCGACGGCTGTTCAGTAAAAGCCACGTCTAAAAGACGGCAGACAATGTGAGAATAGGGAAATAACCGGGAGAAATCATGCAGCAGCCGCAAGTCCTGCAAGCGCCACCCACCAGCGAAATCAAGCGCGAGCCCATCCGCGAGGGCCTGGAACTGGTGATCAACGGCAAACGCTTCCGCCATACCGGCGACGAGGCCCTGCCGCTGCTGTGGTACCTGCGCGACATCCTGCGGCTGACCGGCGCGAAATACGGCTGCGATGAAGGCGAGTGCGGTTTCTGCACCGTGCTGGTGGACGGCAAGGCCGCGCTGGCCTGCCGGCTTACCATGGGCAAGCTTGCCAACAAGCACGTCACCACCGTCGAAGGCCTGGGCAAACCCGACGGCAGCCTGCATCCGCTGCAACAGGCGTGGATCGATGAAGACGCCGTGTTGTGCGGCTACTGCCAGCCCGGCCAGCTGATGGCGGCGGCCGATCTCATCGCCCGCAAGCCCGATCCGTCCGACGCGGATATCGACCACATCGGCACGCTTTGCCGCTGCGGCAGCTACCCGCGGGTGCGCAAGGCGATCAAGCGTGCCGCCAAGGCCATGCGGGACGCCCGCTGATGACGGACACGCTGTGGCTTTCACGTCGACGTTTTCTGAAGGTGATGGCAGGCACCGCCGGTGCACTGGTGGTAGGCATCGGAAGCGCTCGCGCCGCTGATACGCCTCCAGTACCGCTGGGGCTGCTGGGTGATGCCTGGAGCCAGGTCGGGCCGTACCTGCGGCTGGACGCCGACGGCCGCATCTTCATCGGCGCGCGTGATCCGGACAACGGCGAAGGCACCGCTACTTCATTGCCGCGATTGGTCGCCGAGGAACTCGACGCCGACTGGACGCGCGTGGTGGTGGTACCCCTGGGCCTTGGCGTGGAAGACGGCAATGGCGAGCCGCGCTGGCTTTATGGACGCCAGCGCAGCGGACAGGGCGACAGCATTCCCACGGCCTGGACCGACATGCGCCAGGCCGGTGCGCTGGCCCGTTCGATGTTGCTGCAGGCCGCGGCGCAGCGCCTTGGTGTGGCCGCGGGGCAACTGCGCGTGGAGAACGGCACGGTGATCGCGCCGGATGGCCGCCGGTTGTCTTACGGCCAGCTTGCCGAGGCCGCCTCGCAACTTGCCGCGCCGGACACCATGCCTGCCCTCAAGACACCGGACCGCTTTCGCCTGGTGGGTCAGCCCGTGGGCGATGTCGATGCCCACGCCGCGGTCACCGGCAAACTTGCCTATGCCATCGACACGGCAGACGGCGACGCCATGGTCGCGGTGCTTTCGCGCTGCCCCTACCCGGGCGGCACGCTCGATGGGGTGGATACCGGCGACACGCTGAAAGTGAAGGGCGTGCTGCAGGTGATCCAGCTCCAGCCGGAAGCCGGCCAGGGGTTGGGAATGACCCCGCTTGCGCCGGCCGTGGCAGTGCTTGCCGAGGACACCTGGTCGGCGCTGGAGGGCCGGAAGAAACTCAAGCTCTCCTGGAAGCCCGGCGCCATGCCGCTGCCGTCCCTGTCGGACCTGGAAAAGCAGGCGCAGGCTTCCTTCGACAGCCCGGATGCACTGGTCACCGTGGTGCGCGACGATGGCGACGCCCTTGGTCTGCTGAAGAAAAAGGGTGTGCGTCGCATCGATGCCACCTACGTGCAGCCATGGATCGCCCATGCGGTGGCCGAACCACTGGCGTGCACCGTGCGCGTGGACCCGGACACCAGTGCCGTGATCACGACGGCCTCGCAGGCGCCGCGCGACGCCTACACCATCGTGCAGCGCCTGACGGGATTGCGCGCCTCTCAGATCCGCATCGACGTACCGCGTGGTGGTGGCGCCTTCGGACGCCGGTTGCTGCACGACCACCTTGCCGAGGCGATGATCATCGCCATGGCCGAGAAGCCCGAGCCGCTGCGCAAACGCGCGATCAAGGTGATGTGGACGCGCGACGAAGACCTCGCCCACGATGCATGGCGGGCACCCACGATCCACCGCATGAGCGCCACCATCGACCAGCGCAAGGGCATCACCGGCTGGGTGCAGAACATGGCCAGCCCCAACCGCGACCTGCCGGCGCCGGCGCGGCCCTGGATGTCGGAGCTAGTGCAGGACGCCATGCCCGCGGGACTGGTCAGCAACTTCCGCAGCAACTGGTACGCGCTCGACACGCCGTTGCCGCGCGGCGAGTGGCGCGGCACGCCCCATCTGTCGCACGCCTTCGCCAGTGAAAGCTTCATCGACGAGATCGCCAACGCCCTGAAAGCGAACCCGCTGGACGTGCGCCTGCGCTTGCTTGGCGAGCCGCGGAAACTGCCCTATCGCGGACCGGGCGGGCCGACCGTCGACACGGGCCGACTGGTGAATGTGTTGCGCCAGGTTGCCGACCGCATCGACTGGAAGCGCTGGCTGCATAGTGAAACCGGGCTCGGCCTGGCCTGCTATTACGTCAACGGCGGTTACGTGGCCCACGCCATCGAGGTGGCGAACAAGGGCAACGGCCAGATCGACGTGGTGCGGGCGGTCTGCGCGGTGGACGTGGGCCAGCCGGTCAATCCCCTGGGGCTCCAGGCGCAGGTGATGGGCGGCACGATCGACGCGCTGTCCACGGCAATGAACCTGTCGATCACCTTCCGCGACGGGCAGGTGCAGCAGAAGAACTTCCGCGACTACCCCATCGCCAATACCGCGCAGATGCCCAACGACGTGGAGGTGATCATCGTGCCTTCCGAAGCAGCGCCCGCGGGCGCCAGCGTGCTTGCGATGCCCACCGCGGCGCCTGCGCTGGCCAACGCGGTATTCCGCGCCACGGCGGTGCGGGTGCGTCGTCTTCCCTTGCTGCGTGAGGTTGCACGCCTGTCGTAACGGCGGCGTGCAGCTTCGGCTTAGTGGAACTGGTCGCTGGCCGGTACCCACGATCCCGGTGGCGGCGACGACGGCCTGTTGGGTGCATCGAAAGTGCAACCCGGTGGCGGCGGGCCGCCGGCAACGCGCGCGGTGGCGCACAAGGTGGTGTTGTCCAGCGGCTTGGGGGGCGCAGGCGCGCTGCTTGCCCACACCGGCACACCCAGGTCCGCCACCAGCGGATTGGACGGCGCCAGCTTCATCCGTTCGTAGACCTTCTCGCTCAGCGCGGCAGCCGGCGGGTCCGGGTTGCCACAACCGAACAGCGCCATCGGCAGCAGCGGCATCACCTTGCACTCCACGCGCACGCCGCGCGGCAAATGGAAGGTATGCGACAGCGTGGTTTTCTCCACCGCGTGGCGCAGGGCAGTGTCGATCGAGCTTTCGCCTTCGGGTGTCCAATCCTTGGCGAAACGCGTGGCCCTGTATTTCACCGGGTTGGTGTCGTGCGACATGATCTGCATGTCGCCGCGCGGCTTGAGCTGGATGAACTGGCCGGGGTTCCCGGCGGGGTTGCCATTCATCGCGCCCTCGGCACCGCCGGGACCGGGCTTGCCCAGGATGCTTCCGGTGGCGGCACCTGGCGCCTGGCCGCCGAGGCCCGTCTTGCCTTCGGCGCTGCCATGGGCATTGGCGTTGTTGGGAGATTCGGTCTTGCCGGTGCCGGCAGTAGTTTCTGGGGTGGGAATATTGGCCTGGCCTGTCGGTGAGCCTGGCGTGGGCGTGTTTTCGCGCGCGGCTGACTGATCGCCCGTGCCTGCCGGGGGCTCCGGCGTGGCTGCCTCGCCCTTCGCCTGGCTGGCGCCAGCTTCGGCTACCGCCACCGGTACGGACGCGATCTTCCCGAGCTCCGGCTGGGCGACACCATTGACCGACACTACCGCTGCGTTCACCCGGGTGGATGGCGCCTGCACGGATGGGCGTGCGTCTGCTGAAACATCCACCGGTGCCAGATCCGGCTCTTCGGCGGGTGCGGGCTGCTCGATGGATGCGGGCGCCACCTGGATAGCCGCTGTAGGCCGCGGCGTGGCGACCGTGATCGTCGGCGCTACCGGGCGTTCGGCGACGTCGGGTACCGGCGCCAGGGCCTCGCTCGGCGGCTCGGCGCTTGCCGTCACTTCCGGCCGCGGCACGCTGGCCGGTTCCACCGTGGTCGTGGGCTGGTCCACCTGCGTGGAAGCCGCCAGCGTCGGCGGTTCCGGGCGCACCTGCGATTGCGCTACCGGTATCGGCGGCATCTCGATCGACGGCGGCGGCGGCAGGGGCTGGTTGCCTTCTTCGCGCGGTGGCCTTACCGGTTCGGGCTGGAACTTCGGCGGCACTACCACGGGTGTCGGCGGCGTGGCGGCAAACTCCGGCGGCGGCAGCTCAGGCAGCGGCACCGGCGGCAGTTCTTCCTGTTTGGGTGGGGCCGTGGGCGGCTTGCGCGGCGCATCGGGTGTGGGCTGATGGTTGGGCACCGGCGAACGCACGCGGGTATCGGGGGTGATCACCACGCTCGGCGCATCGGGCGTGGCAATCGGAGGCATCGGTGCGCTGCGGCGGCTGCGAGCGGCGGCCACCTGTCCCGCCGCCGCGGATTTCGCCTTGCGCGGGGCAGCGCGCGCTGCTTCGCCGCGGGGCGTGGGTTTGGCCGGCGGCTTGGGCGGCGGATTGCGTTCGATCAGGCGCAGCTGGATGGCATCGCCCGTGGGCTCGGGCGGGGGCGGGAATTCCAGCGGCTCGTAGGCGGGCCCCAGCAAGATGAAGACGATCACCAGCAGGTGCACGACGAGGGTGCCGGCCAGGGCAGCGATGCGGCGGCCACTGGGGCGTTCAGGCTCGCGCAGCCCCCGGCGATAAACCATGGCGACGCGCGTCGCGTCGCGGGGAGCGAGCAGCGGGGTCGGTGGTCGATCGGCGCTGCCGGGTCCTGCGGGCGTGGACATGGCGGTAGTCTAGCTTGGCGTGTCGTTTCCTTGGAGGCGCTTTTTCTCAGCGTCGATCGACCGCATCGGCGTATCGGTGGGGCAAGCCTGGGGCAGCGGCTGGCCCTTGCGATAAACCTCGATGCACTCCTTGATGTCCATCGCCGGCGGCGGGTTCATCCCGGGTACCAGGGGGTTGGCCGGCGGCATGTTCAGGCGCTTGTCGCCGTCTTTCTTCGGTGGCCCCGAAGGTGGATCGCCGCCGCAACTCAAGAAGATGATGGCGAAACCGCAGTTGACGCGCGCACCGTTGCCCAGGTCGAAGGTTTTCTTGACGGTGACGGCCTCGAGCGTCTTGCGAAGGCCCTCTTGCAGAATATTCTCGCGGACGGGAGTCCAGTACGTGTCGAAGCGCGTCTCGGTGTACTTCACCGGCAGGTCGTGCTTCATGACTTTGTCGTCGCCCTGGGGACGCTGGGCGATGAAGTCGGGTGTGCGGGCGGTGCTTGCCGGTGCCGGCGCCAGCTTCACCTGGCCGTTATCGAAAATCCGGGGCGCCGGTGGTCCGAGCGTTGCCTGCATCGCCCCGGGTGTCGGCGCCTCACGCGGCGGGGTTGGCTGAGCGGGCAGCTGGGGCGGGGATGGCCGGGGCGGTTCGGTACTGGCAGGGCGGCGTTGGGCGACGGTCCGTGGCGGGGTGTTCTTCGGCACGGGAATGTCCAGCGGCGGTGGCGCGGCCTCGACGGGCATTGGTGGCGGCCGGTCGATCAGGCGCACCTGCAGGGCGGAATCACGTGGCTCCCTGGGGGCCTCGGGCGCGTGCGGATGCATGCCCATACGGGCGGCAATGAAGATCACCAGGTGCAATGCCACTACCAGCACGATGCCCAGTACCACGGGCAGGCGCTCGCTAGGTGCCCGGCGCCAGCGCATCTCGTGCAGGAGGGCCCGGGTGGGGGCATCGATCACGGCCAGGCCCGCGCCATGGCGCAGGTCCAGCTCGAGGCGATGGTGTTCGACCTGGTCGGGTACGGGGAGTCCCTGGTGCTGCACTGGCCGCTGATCTCCCTTCACGTGCCGTAATCAAAGAATGAACCGCCGAGCTTAGCGGCCGGGCCCTAAACGCGGCCTAAGCCGCTTGACGCGCCTTGCGGATGGGAGAAGGCTATGGGGACACCAACGCCATCGTCATGCCGCTCGCGGCGTACGGTCGCGACGCCATCACCGACGCCGCCCCCATGCCGCCCGCCCATACCGTTAACCTCGGAGGGTCGCATCGTGTCGTACACCACGGAACACATCCGCAACCTGGCCCTCGCCGGCCATGCCGGCGCGGGCAAGACCACCCTGTTCGAAGCGCTGCTGCATGCCGGCGGCGCCCTGGCCTCCCGGGGCGAAGTCGAACGGGGCAATACCGTTTCTGATTTCGACCCGGCCGAGCGCGCGCGCGGGCATTCGATCGACACGGCCATCGCCTCGCTCGAACGAGACGGCTACCGCATCACCCTGATTGACACTCCAGGTTACGCGGAGTTCCGCGGACCGGCCCTGGCGGCCATGGACGCGGTGGAAACCATCGCGGTGGTGGTCAATGCCGCCCACGGGATCGAACACGGCACCCGGTGGGTGATGGAGCGGGCGCGCGAGCGCGGCCTGGCCTGCATCCTGGTGGTGAACCGCATCGATGCCGAGCACGTTGACCTTCCTTCCCTGGTGCAATCCCTGCGCAATGAATTCGGCAGCCAGTGCCTGCCGGTCAACCTGCCCTGCGCCAAGGGCCGCACGGTAGCCGACTGCTTCTTCCAGACCGGCGGCGAAAGCGATTTTTCAGCCCCCATGCACGCTCACCAGCAGATGCTGGACCAGATCATGGAGACCGACGAGGCCACCATGGAGCACTACCTGGAGGAAGGCGAGGAATCGCTCACCCCCCGGGAATTGCGCGACGCCTTCGAGCGGGCGCTGCGTGAAGGCCACCTGGTGCCGATCTGCTTCACTTCCGCGCGCGACAATGTAGGCATCGAGCCGCTGCTCGACCTCATCGCACGGCTGATGCCCAGCCCCGCCGAACGGAACCCGCCGCCGTTCCTGCACGCTGGCGGCGAACCAGTGGAAGCGGTGCCCGATCCCTCCCGACACGTGATCGCCGATGTCTTCAAGGTGGTCAACGATCCCTTCGTCGGCAAGCTTGGCGTGTTCCGCGTGTACCAAGGCACGATCCGCCGCGACATGCAGCTTTATATCGACGACGCCCGCAAACCGTTCCGCGTAGCGCACCTGTTTCGCCTGCAAGGCAAGGAACACATCGAGATCGATGAAGCCCTGCCCGGCGACATCGCAGCCGTTTCCCGCATCGAGGAAATTCATTTCGACGCGGTGCTGCACGACGCCCACGAGGACGACCAGCTTCACCTGGTGCCGGCGCCTTTTCCCAACCCGATGTTCGGCTTGGCTGTGGAGCCCGCGCACAAGGGCCAGGAGCAGAAAATGGCCCAGGCGTTGGCTCGATTGGCCGAGGAAGATCCCTGTTTCCAGGTGGAGAACCACAACGAGCTCAACGAGACGGTGATCCGCGGCCTGTCCGACCTGCACCTTCGCCTGATGCTTGAACGCATGCATTCCCGGTATGGCGTGGAAGTGGTATCGCATACGCCGCGCGTGGCTTATCGCGAGACCATCAACGGTGCGGCCGACGGCCACCACCGGCACAAGAAACAGACTGGCGGCGCCGGGCAATTCGGTGAAGTCACCCTGCATGTGGAACCGCTGGCCCGCGGCGAAGGCTTCCGCTTCGAAGATGCCACCAAGGGCGGCGTCATCCCCGGCCAGTTTATTCCCGCCATCGAGAAAGGCGTGCGGCAGGCACTTAAACATGGCGCCATCGCCGGCTATCCGATCCAGGACGTGCGCGTGGTGGTGACCGACGGCAAGCACCATCCGGTGGATTCGAAGGAAGTGGCTTTCGTCAGCGCCGGCCGCAAAGCCTTCCTCGATGCCGTCAGCAAGGCCCATCCACAAGTGCTCGAGCCGGTGGTGGCACTGGACGTGTCATTACCGGAACAGAACGTCGGCGACGTCACCGGTGGCCTTGCCTCCCGCCGCGCCCACATCCTGGGCACCGACACCCTGCCCCGCGGCGAAATGGCCATCCACGCCCACGTCCCTCTCGCCGAACTCGACGACTATGCCGTGCAACTGAAATCCGTCACCGGCGGCCAGGGCAGCTACGTGCTCGAATTCAGCCACTACGACGCCGTCCCACCCACCGTACAAAAACGCCTGATGGAAGCCTGGACCCCGCAAGCCGAGGCGTCATAACCGCGAAACCCCATAAGGGGTCAGAGTCATTATCGGGCCATGCTTGTGAGAAAGGCCGACAAAAAATGACTCTGACCCCTTTTGGCCTGACCCCTTTTGGCCTCAGAGAGGAAGGCCGACAGGTGTTGCCGCCGTCGGCTTGACACCTAAGCAGAAAAAACGACTGCTACATGCCCGGCTGAAGCCCCTCGACGGGCCGGGCCCACAACGATCTGCACGTCTCTTCCCAACTTTGTCAGGCAGTCGATCATCTTCGTTTCGCTGATGCCCCGGAATTGGCCATTCAACATCTTTGATAGTTTGGATTGGGGAATGCCGAGTACATCGGCTGCTTGCTGCTGGCTCAACTTTCGTCGCTTGATGATCTCGCCGATTTTGGTTGCAAGCTGCGCTTTGACGAGCATTTCCTCGGCATCGGGGAAGCCAAGATCGGCGTAGACGTTGCCCGAGCTCTCTTTAAACTTGATCATTTCGTTTCTCCAAGAGCAAGCGCCTGCGCCTCTTTCAACCGTTCGCGAATCAGGTCCACGTCGCGTCTGGGCGTGGCGATGCCATGCATCGACTTCTTCTGAAAGCAATGAAGTACATAGACAGTCGCCCCGAACTTGACCGTATAAACGGCGCGGAACGTCGCACTTTGGGAATCCTCGACTACCTCTAGAACACCCGCCGAACCAAATCCCGTTAGCACCTTCGCCTTGTTGTGCCTGTTACCTAGCTGAGCTTCATAAAGTGCGTAACCAAAAGTGCTTCGCACTCTTTCGGGCATCGCCTTCAAGTCTTTGTCGGCTGTTCCAAGCCACACCAACTTCCTCATGCACTACTCCATGATGCCATTATGTCCATATGGGCATAATGGCGGCAAGTCGTGCATTGCGCATTGTTCGATGGTCTTTTTGGCGCAACTTTGCGACGCTTCCGATAGACGCAGCGCGAGCGAATCGGGATCATGTGTGTGTTGTCGGCGTACCGGCAACCGGGTGTAGAAAGCCCGCTTTACACGGATCGACGCCTCCAGCGCGCACTGCGGGCGTCGAGATCTCCTGCCGTTCTGGCGGGCGGTCAGGGGGGCCTAGGCCCCACCGTCCGTGTACGGTCTTTCTACCCTGGCTCGCCCGCCACCTTTGCCCTCAACAGGCAAGGTGCGGAGAGCCGCGGTGGCGGACGGACGTCTGTGAAATTGCCGGGCCTAAGTTGAAAGGTGGTGTCGTGCAAGCACCGCGTTCGTCCGCCTGATCCGCTTATTGGGCCGTCAGGCCGCCAACGCCTCAATCAACTCATTCGTAAACGCCGGAATATCATCCGGCTTGCGGCTGGTGATCAGCTGACCGTCGTGCACCACCTGCTTGTCGCTCCACTTCGCACCGGCGTTCTCAAGGTCCGTCTGCAGGCTTGGCCACGAGGTCACCTGCTTGCCCTTGACCAGGCCCGCGTCGATCAGCGTCCATGGACCATGGCAAATAGCGGCGATCGGCTTGCCTGAATCACCGAATGCCTTGATCAGCGCAATGGCGCCCTTCTCCAGACGCAGCTTGTCGGGATTGATCACGCCACCAGGCAACACCAGCGCGTCGTAACCGCCGGCATCGGCCTGGTCCAGCTGCACGTCGACATCGATCGACTTGCCCCAGTCGGTCTTGTTCCAGGCCTTAATCTGCTTCTCCCCACCCGGGGAAATCACATCCACCGTGGCGCCGGCTTCTTCGAGCAGGCGCTTGGGATCGAACAGTTCGGACTGCTCAAAGCCGTTGGTGGCGAGGATGGCGATCTTGCGCCCGTTGAGATTTTTGGCAGCCATGGACTATTTCCTTGAAGGGGGAATGGTCCATGCAGCCTCGCCCACCCGCCATGCAGCGGGTGTGCGGGTGATGTCGCGGGGATGTCTACTTGGCCGAAGCGCGGGGCTTGGGCTTGAGCATCGTGCCGATGCACTTGGGCGAGCCGCAGTAGCACACCCAAACCTTCTTCAGGCGGGCAGTGTGACGCACGTCCAGCGTGATGCCGTAGTCGTAGGTCAATTCCTCGCCCGGGGCAATATCGCGGATGGCCTCGATCAGCACGCGGTCTTTCTTGCGGTCGCGGCCTTCCGCTTCCTCGATCGACGCCTGGCAGTTCGGGTCGCAGCTGTAGTTGATCCAGCGTGCGTCATTGCCGTTGGTGCCGCCGTCAACGATGTATTTGTCGTTGAGGGTGAACAGGAAGGTATGCCCCGTTTCACCGCCATCGCCGTATTTCTTGTCGGCCTGGGCGTGCGTCATGCGGTCGCCCTTGTATTCGATGACGTGCTCACCGGCCTTGATCGGCTTGACGGCGAATACGCCGTTGCCGTGGATGGGTGAGCGCCTGGCGGCGATGCGTCGGCTCATGGGATGCCTGATAAAGGGTAGACCGCGAATGATGCCTTGTCGGCCGTTACTTGGGAACCGGGCCGTTTCGGCACCTCGCGATGTACTGACCAAACGGCCCGCGCTGGGCTACTATCGAACAATCGTTTGACTTCTCTGGTCGACCTCGATGAAACACCTCGTCCGCCTGCTCGCCCTCGCCTGCCTTAGCGCCGTGCTCGTCGCCTGCGGGCCACCGCGCAAGAGCGTCTTTCCACCCACGGTGACCATCCAGCAGCTGCATGCCGTGCCAGGCAAGCCGTGGAAGCTCACCGTGCGGGTGCAGAACAACAGCTACGGCGAAATGGACTTCAGCGCCCTGGACGCCAGCCTGCACGTGGCCGACCTTCCGCCCATGCCGATGGGCAAGGCCATCGACCTGGACGTCCCGGCCTTCGCCGCCGATGTGGTGGAGCTTGAGGTCACGCCGACCGCGCCGATGGCCGCCGCCCTCGCGGCGATCGCCGGCAAAGGCAGCAGCGGCTCGGTGGCTTACCGGGTGGACGGCTTGATGATGGCCAAGCCTGAACAGGAAAAGAAACAGCGATCCTTCGACTTTCAGGCTCGTGGCTGGCTTTCGCCCGTCCCGGGCATCCCTGACACCTACCGCTGAGATTCCCATGACGATATACAAAGCCCCGCTCGACGACATGCGCTTTGCGCTTTACGACGTGCTCGGCGCCGAGGCCATCCTTGGCGGCCTGGGCGGCGGCCAGGCGCACACCCGCGACCTCATCGACGCCGTGCTGGACGAAGCGGCACGCTTCAACGAACAGGTGCTGGCCCCGCTGAACGCCAGCGGTGATGAAGAAGGCTGTCATTACGACAAGGCCACGGCAAGCGTCACCACGCCCAAGGGCTTCAAGGAAGCCTACCGCCAGTACGTCGACGGCGGCTGGGCGGGCCTGACCGCCCCCGAGACCTTCGGTGGCCAGGGCCTGCCGCACGCCGTGGGCGCCCTCACCAAGGAAATGATCGACTCGGCGAACCTGGCCTGGGGCATCTATCCGCTGCTCTCGCAGGGCGCGGTGGATGCGCTCGAACACCATGGCGATCAGTGGCAGCAGGAAGTGTTCCTCAAACCGCTGGTGGAAGGCCGCTGGACGGGAAGCATGTGCCTGACCGAGCCGCAGGCAGGCTCGGACCTGGGCTTGTTGAAAACCCGCGCCGAGCCCAACGGCGACGGCAGCTATAGCATCAGCGGCACGAAGATCTTCATCAGCGCCGGTGAGCACGATTTCGCCGAAAACATCGTGCACCTGGTGCTGGCGCGCCTACCCGATGCGCCCGCCGGCAGCCGCGGCATCTCGATGCTGGCCGTGCCGAAGTTCCGCGTGGGCAAGGATGGCGCCATGGGCGAGCGCAACAAGCTTGCCGCCGGCGCCATCGAGCACAAGATGGGCATCCGCGGCTCCGCTACCTGCGTGATGAATTTCGACGGCGCCGAAGGCTGGTTGATAGGCCCCGCGCACAAGGGCCTGCAGGCGATGTTCACCATGATGAATGCCGCGCGCCTGGCGGTGGGCATCCAGGGCCTGGCGATCAGTGAACGCGCCCTGCAGAACAGCCTGAACTACGCCCGCGAGCGCGTGCAGATGCGCGCGCTGTCAGGACCTGCGTATCCCGATAAACCCGCCGATCCACTGGTGGTGCATCCGGACGTCCGCCGCATGCTGCTGACGCAGCAGGCCTTTGTCGAAGGCGGCCGCGTGCTGGCCCTGTACGGAGCGCTGCAGAGCGATATCGAGGCTCGCGCGGCGGATGAGTCGGCGCGTATCCAGGCCGGGGAATTGCTCTCGTTCCTGATCCCCATCGTGAAGGGGATGCTTACAGAATGGTCGGTGGAATCGACCAAGGAAGCGTTGCAGATTTATGGCGGCCACGGTTACATCGTGGAGAACGGCGTGGAGCAATTCGTCCGCGACGCGCGTATCACCACTTTGTACGAAGGCACCACGCAGATCCAGGCACTGGACCTGATCGGCCGAAAGATCCTGCAGTTGAAGGGCGCGGGCCTGAAACATTTCCTGGCCGAGATAGGCACGTTCTGCCAACAGCACGCACAGGATGCAGGCCTTGCCCCTTTCGTCGGCCCGCTGTCGCAGGCGGCCAGGGCCTGGGGAGAACTAACCCAGTCCCTCGTGGCCAGGGCACAGGAAAATCCCGAGGAAATCGGTGCCGCCGCGGTGGATTACCTCTATCTCTCCGGCTACGTCGCCCTGGCCTGGGCCTGGGCCAGGAGCGTGGCAGCGGCGGACAGTTCGTCCCGGCCGGCCGCGTTCAAGCAGGCCAAGCGCGATGTCGCAACATTTTATTTCGCACGCATCCTGCCCCGTGCGCAGCTGCACCGACAGGCCATTGAGACGGGCGTGTCCACGCTCCCGGCGATAGCCTGATCGATCCAAAGTGCCCGGCCTGGCCGCCGGGCACTTTGCACGATCACCGCCGAGGGTGTAGAAACAAAGGCTCGGTCCGGTCTCCCTAGCGCCTCCCTACGCCATGAGCGAAACGACGTACCTGATTCGCCTCGCCGAAGATGACGACGACTTCATCCTCGGCCTGATTCCCCGCTTCGTGGATTTCCCGCTGCCCAACGGGCGACGGCGAAACGAATGCATCGAAGGCATCCGCGCGGACCTGGTCCGCCACCTGGACGAACAACCGCCCAACAGCTTCATCTTTGTCGCCGAAGACGAAGACGGCGAAACGGTGGGTTTCATCCACCTGCAAAAGACGCAGGACTTCTTCAACCATCGCACCAATTGCCACGTGTCGGACCTTGCGGTTTCCGAAGAAGCCGAAGGCACGGGTGTGGGCAAGGCGCTGCTCGATCATGCCTACGCCTGGGCCCGCGAGCACAAATGCCAGTACGTCACCATTGCGGTCTTTCCCGGCAACGAGCGGGCACGCAGGACGTATGAATCGGCCGGCTACGACCTTGATCTTTGCCGGATGGCCAAAGCGGTGAAGTAGGTAGAAAAAAACCGGCGCAAGGCCGGTTTTTTTCATTTCGTCTGGAGCGAGAGGCTTTACGCCGCAGCGGAAGGCGCTTCCTCGCGCTTGCCCAGGCGTTCGGCCATGCGGTCGATGTTGGACAGCGACACCAGGTGGGCGTAGATCCAGCCGAAGGCGCCTTCGCGCAGCAGTTCACCGGCGACCTTGTCGTCGAGCGCGCGAAGTTTTTCTTCGTTCACCACGTACAGGCCGTTGAGGTTGATCTGCTTGCCCGCAGGGTTGGACAGGTTGATGGTGCGCGGCTCCAGCAGGTTGTGCTCGCGCAGCTTGCCCATGAACCACTGGGTGCGGCGCACGTGGTCCTGGAATTCGCCGAGGAAGTTCACGGCGTTGGTGAGGGCCGGCGCATCGGTGCCGTCTTCGTTGAACAGGCGCTCGCCTTCCTCGGTGTTGAAGCCGTCGAAGGCTTCATCGAGGAACACGGTGAAATCGTCGCCCTCGGCGCCGGCCGGCTTCTCGGCCAGCACGAACGGATAACGGCGCACGAATGCCGGGATATAGACACCGTTCTCCCAGAAGCCTTCATCGCCGATGAAGAGGTTTTCTTCCTGGCGCAGGCCCAGCAGGGCCATGGGGCCTGCCTCTTCCAGCGAGGAACCGGCGAACAGGATGGGAAAATCGCGCGCGGCGGGAGCGAACTCGACGCCGGTGAGCGGAACGGAGTGCACCTTGGCGGCGAAACTCACGTTCGGCAGCGGACGCATCCGCAGATCTTTGTGCGCGGTGCGGTTCAGCGGAACCGGACGTTCATAAAAAAGCACTTCAGCCACGTTTTCTACCCTCAATGCCCCCGCCGTGCCGGGGCGCCACCCCGGCCTCCCCAATCAGACCCGGCGTCGGGTCAGCAATCGAACGCCCACTATATCAGCGGCTTGGGCGTCAGTGGAGGTGGTCGGCGGTAAGCACGATCCGTACCGCTGCGCGTGCGATCTGTCACGGAACTGGGCTATGCTCGGGCCACACGGCCCATTCGCCACTGAAGGCCGCGTCGCTGGACGATCTTTCGCTCTCGTGAAGGAACGCATCGCATGCTTGGTTTGGCCCCGTTGTACCCCATGGAAAATATGGCACTGGAAGCCGCCCGCGTAACCGCGCTCAACACCACCCGGGTGCTGGCGCTGGACGCCGCTGGCCGGATCCTTGACTGGATCAGCTGGCAAGATGCCGCCTGCCTGTACGTCCGCGAGGCGGTCGCCTGGACCCTGGGCGACCCCTGCATCACCGTCCACGGCGGCATCAACCGCATCCGCGGCGACCAGAGCATCCTGAAGCTCCACCCCATCGTTGCCAGCACCGGCCACTGCCGCGACCACGCCATCGACCCGGCCCCGGCGCTCACCAATACCGCGCTGTTCGCCCGCGACCGCCATATCTGCCTGTACTGCGGCGATCATTTCAGCCGCCACGAACTCACCCGCGACCATGTGCTGCCGGTGTCCAAGAAAGGCCAGGACATCTGGGAAAACGTGGTTTCCGCCTGCCTTGCCTGCAACCTGCGCAAGGGCAGCCGCACGCCGCAGCAGGCGGATATGCCGCTGCTGGCCGTGCCCTACCGGCCCAGCTGGGTGGAGCACCTGATCCTGTCCAACCGCAACATCCTGGCCGACCAGATGGAATTCCTGGTCAGCCACCTGCCCCGGGACCGCCGCCCGGCACCTTAAGCCACGGTATTTTCACGCGGCTGCCCTTGCCCAGCCAGAGGCTTGGGCCAACAATATGCCGATGACCGACCTCTCCCGCTACCCGCACCTGGCCAATATCCGGGTGCCCGCCGACTTGCGTACCCTCGCCGACGACGACCTCCCGGCCGTGGCCGATGAATTGCGCGGCTACCTGATCGAGGCCGTGGCGTCTTCGGGTGGCCACTTTGGCGCGGGGCTGGGCGTGGTGGAACTCACCGTGGCCCTGCACCACGTGTTCGACACCCCGCGTGACCGCCTGGTGTGGGACGTGGGCCACCAGTGCTACCCGCACAAGATCCTCACCGGGCGCCGCGAGCGCATCACTTCGATCAAGAAGAAAGACGGCCTGGCGCCGTTTCCCCGCCGCGCCGAAAGTGAATACGACACCTTCGGCGTCGGCCATTCCTCCACGTCGATCTCCGCGGCGCTGGGCATGGCCATCGCTACCCAGCGCCGGGGTGACCACCGCAAGGTGGTGGCGGTGATCGGTGACGGCGCGATGACCGCCGGCATGGCCTTCGAAGCGCTCAACCACGGCGGCGACGTGGAACCGAACATGCTGGTGGTGTTCAACGACAACGGCATGTCGATCAGCGAGAACGTGGGCGCGCTGACCAAGATGATGGCCCGCGCGATGGCCAGCCACACCCTCAACGTGTGGCGCGAGCGCGCCAAGCGTGCGATCCCGAAGAAGTCGTTTTTCGGCAGGTTCTTTTCCCGCTGGGAGGAACACGCCAAGGGCATGTTCGTACCTTCGACCCTGTTCGAGGAACTGGGCTTCCACTACACCGGCCCGATCGACGGCCACAACATCCCGCAGCTGCTCAGCGCGCTTCGCACGGTGAAGGAACTTCCCGGCCCGCAGCTGCTGCACGTGATCACCACCAAGGGCAAGGGTTACGCCCCGGCCGAAGAGGCCCAGATCGAGTACCACGCGGTGGGCCCGTTCGATCCCACGGCGGGCCTGGCCAAGAAAGCCGGCCCTGCCAAGCCCACCTACACCGACATCTTCAGCGACTGGCTGTGCGACATGGCCGCCACCGACGACCGCCTGTTCGGCATCACGCCGGCGATGCGCGAAGGCTCGGGGCTGGTGCGTTTTTCGCGGGAGTATCCGCAGCGCTATTTCGACGTGGCGATTGCCGAGCAGCATGCGGTGACCCTGGCCGCGGGCATGGCCTGCGAGGGCGCCAAGCCGGTGGTGGCGATCTATTCCACCTTCCTGCAGCGCGCCTACGACCAGGCCATCCACGACGTGGCGTTGCAAAACCTGGACGTGACCTTCGCCATCGACCGCGCCGGCGTGGTCGGCCCCGATGGCGCCACGCATGCCGGCAGCTTCGACCTTTCGTTCCTGCGCTGCCTGCCGAACATGGTGATCATGGCCCCGGCCGACGAAAACGAATGCCGGCAGATGCTTTCCACCGGCTTCCACTACAAAGGCCCCGCCGCCGTGCGCTATCCGCGTGGCACCGGACCGGGCGCGAAGATCGAACCGCAGCTGGATGTGCTTCCCATCGGCAAGGGCGAGATCCGCCGCCGCGGGCACCACGGGCTGGCCATTTTGTCTTTCGGCACCATGCTGGCGCCGGCGGCGGTGATCGCAGCCGAAGTGGACGCCACGCTGGCCAACATGCGCTTCGTCAAGCCAATGGACGAAGCCCTGGTGCTGGAGCTGGCTCGCACGCACCAGGGGTTCGTGACCATCGAGGACAACGCCATCGCCGGCGGTGCAGGTGCCGGCGTGGCTGAACTGCTGGCCTCGCACGGCATCACCATGCCGATCCTGCATCTGGGCCTGCCCGACGCCTACCTTGAGCACGGCTCGCGCGAAGAAGTGCTGAGCATGGCGGGCCTGGATCTTCCCTGCATCCGCAACGCGATCCGCACGCGCTTCAGCAGCCTTATGCCCGCCGGAGTCGCCAGCGCCGGCTAGCCGCTCGCGGGGAATCACGTGACAACCATGGGCGGTTCAACCGGGGGATCTCGCCATTCGTGACCGCCATCACGCGGTCCACGAACGTCATGGCTTCCCCTTATGGTTTCCCCTGACGTTCCCTGACGTCTGGATTATCGATGGCGATAGCGTGCGCGGGTGACCCGCTCCCGGCCTTCCAGGTCGCGAAGCGTTTCCACGGCTTGCCAGTCGTCGCCAAACAAGGCGCGCACGGCTTGCCCCTGGTTCCAGCCATGCTCCAGAAGCAACCAGCCGCCGGGATGGAGCGCGACAGCACTGCCCTGGACGATCAGGCGGATATCGTCCAGGCCATCGAGGCCTGCGACCAGTGCGCTAGACGGCTCATGCGACAACGCCTCCAGGTGGGGGTCGTCGGCCTGGATATAGGGGGGGTTGGAAACGATGAGGTCGAAGCGTTCGCCGGCCACCGGATCAAGCCAGTAACCATGGACGAAGCGCACGTGCACGCCGTGACTTTGCGCGTTGCGCCGGGCGACGGTGAGCGCCGCCTCGCTGGTGTCCACCGCCACGACGGATGCATGGGGCCGTTCGCGCGCCAGCGCCAGCGCAATCGCCCCGCTCCCGGTGCCCAGGTCGACGATGCGCCAGGGCGCATCAAGGGGTACGCAGGCGAGCGCCGCTTCAACGAGCAATTCGGTCTCGGGCCTGGGGATGAGGGTATCGGAGGTGACTTCCAGGTCGAATGACCAGAACCCCTGGCGGCCGGTGATATAAGCGATCGGCACGCCCCGCAGCCGTCTGGCCACTGCGAGGTCAAACGCTGTGCCGGCATCCTTGGGCATCGGATCATCGCCGTGCGCGAACAACCAGCTGCGCGACTTGCCCAGGGCATCAAGCAGTAACAGCTCGGCGTCGACCCGCTCGCCCAATTGTTCGGTAGCGGCCGCCAGGGCATCGCGGACGGTGGGGCCGGCTCGATTCATGGAGGCATTGTACCGACGCGTGTCGAGGCAAGGATAAAAAACGGGGCGCCGAAGCGCCCCATGTGTTACCCCGGCACCAGCCTGGCCTTAGCGGGTGAGCGCCGCCGGATCCTGCTTGGCCACGCCTGCCGCGCACAGCTTGGCGCCTTCGGTGGTCTGCGCCAGGCCGCGTTCGGCACCGGAGATATTCTTCGCACGGGTGGCGAAGAAATCCTGCAGGCGCGAGGCCTCTTCTTCCGAGCACCCGCCACCGCCCATCAGCCGCGGCAGGGCGCCGCCGGCGAAGCTGCCGGTACGGGTGACGATCTTGTCGTAGTTGGTGGTAGCCCAGTTCCACAGGGCGTCGCGCTGTGCCCGGGTTTCGCGACCGCCACGCAGCACTGCCGCCATCTCGCCGACCTTGACGTCCTTGGTAAGGGCATAGTCACGCACGCGGTTCAGCTGCGCGGCGTCGCTGGTCTGCGCCAGGCCCGCCAGGATCGCATTGCGCTGCTGCGGATCGCTGTTCTTGGGCAGCTCGGCAATCAGTGCATCCACCGCGGGCTTGCCGTGCTCCTGCGTAGCCACGCCCAGCGCCGCGCCGAGCAGGTCCGGATCGGCCGCGCCCAGATCCAGGCGGCCGTCGGCCTTCGGCTTCAGCGCCGCATCACCCTGCGCCAGCAGGGCCTTGCGGACTTCGGCGATGCGCATGTCGCTACCCAGGAACTCCGCCAGCGCCGCGCGCTGCAATGAATCGCCGTCCGGCTCGCCCGCCTTGCGCTTGTAACCGAGCTGTTCCATGCGTGGCAGGTAGGCATCCTTCGCGTATTTCACCACCGCCGCACGCTGCGCGTCGGTCTTGGCCAGGCGGTAGTAGAACTGGTTGAGCATCACGGTCGGTACGGCGGCCACTTCACGCGTCTTGCTGGCGGTCAGGGGCTTCAGTCCCACCAGCACATCATGCGCATCGAGTTCACCCTGGTTGAAGCCGGCGTCCAGCGCATCGGCGTAAACCAGCTGTTCGCCGTCGCTCAAGGACGATGCCACCTTCACCAGCGGCGGGAGGTCCGCCTTGTCGATGCTGAAGCGGTAGTAGCCACTGGCGTTGGCGTTGGCCAGCACCCAGGTAGGCGAGGACGCGCCTTCGAGCGTCATCGTGCCGGACGCCTTGTCCAGCAGTTCGCAGCTCACCTTGCTGCCCGATGCCGTGCCATAGCGCACGCACACCGGCACGCCCCACACGCGGTTGTGATCGCCCGTGCTGCCGGTGGGCAGGTAGCGGCTTTGCGTCAGGTGCAGCACCGTCTTGCCGCCTTCGGTGGAAATCTTGGTCTGCACGTACGGCACGCCGGACTGATCAAGGAAGCTCTTGAAGGCCTTGCGGAAGTCCTCGCCCTTGTCGGCAGCCTTGCGGATCGATTCCACCAGGTCGTCAGCGCTGGCATTGCCGAACTTGTGGTCCTGGATGTATGCGCGCATGCCCTTCTGGAAAGTCGACTCACCCACATAGCCTTCGAACATGCCCAGCACCGCGGCACCCTTCTGGTAGGTGATGCCGTCGAAGGCCGTTTCGATATCACCGTTGCCGGTAATTTCCTGGCGGATCTTGCGTGCGCTCACCAGCGCATCGTTGTTCATCGCGCCCTGCGCACCACGGATGCGGTCAAGGTCGGCGCGGTACTCCGGATGCACCTTCTGCGTCACCTTCTGCTGCATCCAGGTGGCGAAGGCCTCGTTCAGCCAGATGTCGTTCCACCAGGTCATGGTGACGGTGTCGCCCGTCCACTGGTGGGCGAGCTCGTGCGCGTTGACGTTGAAGGATGCGCGCACGTACTGCGCCGGGGAATCCGGGTCGATCAGCAGCAGCCAATCGCGGAAGGTCACAAGGCCTGCGTTCTCCATGGCACCGGCGGAGAAGTCAGGGGCGGCCAGAAGATCGAGCTTGTCGAATGGATAGCCGAAGCCGTAGTAGTCCTCCAGCGTGTGGATGATCGACTGCGTTTCGCCCAGCACATGCTGCATGCGGTGGCCTTCGCCCTTGGCGGCGATGCCGCGCAGGGGAGTGGCATGGTCGCGGTATTTGGTCGCGGCGATATCCGGACCCTTGACGATGTCCCAGGGGCCGACGGCGAAGGCAACCAGGTACGTCGGCAGCGGTTCGGTTTTGGCGAAGGTCACCTTCTTCCAGCCGTCGCCGGCTTTTTCTTCCTTCACCACGCTGGTGTTGGCTACCGCCTGGTCATCGGCGGGCACCGTAAGGCTGATGTTGAACGGCGTCTTGAACGAGGGTTCGTCAAAGCCCGGGAAGGCAAAGCGCGCGCTCACCGGCTCCATCTGCGTCATCGCATAGGGCACGCCTTCGTGCGACACCTTGTACAGGCCCTGCAACTGCTGGTTGAGCGGCGCGGTAAAGGTGATGGCCAGGGTGAGTTCCTGGGGCTTGAGCGTGCTGCCGAAGTCGATGCGGGACACGCCTTCCTTCGGCGCCGCCGCGACGTACTTGCCTTCATGCGCCTTGCCGTCGGCGGTGGTGATCACAACCTTGCTGACGGTGAGGTCGCGGCCATGCAGCCACAGGTGATCGGACGCCTGCGACAGCTTGACCTTGATGGTGCTGCTGCCGCTGAAGTTGGTTTCCTTCGGGTCCACCTTGAAGGCAAGGGTATAGGCCTCCGGCGTTGCCCATGCCGGCAGTCGGGCGAGGGGCGCGGCTTCCGGGGTGGCGGCCAATGCCGCGCCGCAACATGCGGCGAGGGCGGTAAGTACGAACGAACGGACGAGAGGACGCATGATGGGCCTAGGCTCCCTTGGGTGATCTTCCCACCCTAGGGATCACCATGACCTACGACACAGTGCCAGAAGGCATACACAGGAATTCGACAACGGCCGACGCGGCATTGCCCGATACCCCAAGGGCCACCCGTACTGCTATAAACATCGTTCGGCACGGAGGCCGATCACCGATCATCGAGGGAACGATGCCAATGATTCCAGCCAGTCACACCAGCTTGCCCATCCCACGCGTGGTGTTGCACGCCAGCCCGGGTAGCAACGTCTTCCCGCACGAACTCCCCGTCCGTATGGCCGAAGTGGGCATCACGCTCGACCTGGTGCGCTCTTCGTGCTCGCTCTACCGGCTCCTGCTGGGCCGGCGCGCGGACATCGTGCTGGTCGATGCCGCAGTGATCGACGACGACGGCACGCCACTGGTACGCAACCTGCGCGATGCGTCGATGGTGGGGATCGTGGCAGGGGTCGCCCGGCAGGGCATGCTCTCGCCCAGCCAGGTGGTGGACTGGGGCGCCGATGCCTGGGTAACCGATAGCGCCGATGCCGATACCGTCATTGCCACGGTGCGCGGCCTGGCCCGGCGCATGGATGCCACCGGCGAGCCGGCAAACGGGGCGTCGACACCGGCGATGGAATCCGTGCCGGCCGTCACGGGCGGTGGCCATTGGCGCCTGGATTCAGCCGGCTGGTGCCTGATCACACCCGACGAGCAGGCCATCGCCCTCACCTCCACCGAACGCACGGTGCTGGCTGCGCTGATGGATGCTGGTGGTTCGCCGCTCTCGCGCGAGGACCTCATGCAGGCGCTCGACGAGGGCGATCCCGCCAATGCCCGCCGCCGCCTCGAGATGCTGGTGTTCAGGCTACGCCGCAAGGTGCACGACCGCAGCGGCCTGCCCCTGCCGCTGCTTACCGCACGCGGCAACGGCTATCTGTTCCTGGACCATAACGGCATACCGCCAGGCATGCGCCTGGGCTGATACAAAGGCTAACCGTGCTTGCGGAAGTACAACGTCGCGCCCACCGCCAGCAACACCGTGGGCGCCAGGTTGGCTACCAGCGGATGCACGCCGTAGACGGTGCCGAAGCTCACCACTGCCTTCTGGAAGAAGTACCAGCCAATGGCAAAGAGCATGCCGATGAAGATGCGCTTGCCCATGCCGCCCGAACGCAGGGCGCCGAAGGCGAAGGGCATGGCCGATAGCACCAGCACCAGCACGGTAAGGGGGTAGAGCGCCCTGCCCCAGAACGCCACGGCGAAGGAGCCGGGGTTCTGCCCGTTCGCTTCCATGTAGGCCATGTTCTGCCGCAGGTCGTGCATGGAGAGGTTGTCCACCTGCACCACCGATTGCTCCAGCACGCGGGCGTCGAGTTTGGTGTCCCACGGTTTCACCGGAACGGTGCTGCTGTGAACGCCCGTGGCATCGAGGTTCGTGCTGCGCACGTCTTTCAATGTCCACTTCACGCCGTCGTGTTCAGCCAGGCGCGCGTGGTCGAAACTGGACACCTGGCCGTCTTCGGTCAGGTGTATCACGCGCACGTCGTCCAGTTGCACGCCGGCGCCGATCGTGTTGCCAGTGAGCAGGCGCGCGTTCTTCGCATTGATGATGCTTTGGCCGTCCTTCGCCCACAGGCCGCTGTCGGTGGTAAGGCCAATGTTCGATGACTTGTAGCGAACCATCATCTCCTGGGCGCGCTGGTCGCCCACCGGAGCCAGGGTTTCACCCAGGATCACCACGCCCAGGGTGAGCAGGGCAACCACACCTGTCACCGATATCGCGATGCGCAGCTTCGACATGCCTGCTGCACGAAGCGCGGTGAGTTCGCCGCTCGATGCCAGGCCGCCAAGGCCCAGCAAGCCGCCAATGAGGGCGGCGTTGCCGAAGTATTCGTAGAGGCGGCGCGGGATGGTAAGCAGGATGTACGCCGCCGCCTGGGTGGCGGTGAAGCCGTTCTTGTCGAGCTTGCCCAGCTGCTTGCCGAACTGCAGCAGCGCGTCGAAACCGACCAGGATCAACCAGACCACTACCAGCGTGCCGAGCACGCTCATAGCCACGAGACGGTCGGCGCGCTTGATGCGCAGGGAGATCATGCGCCAACCGCCGGCGCGGTTATGGCCGGGTTGCGGACCTTGCGCGGCGCGTACTGCCGGGTGAAGAACCAGGCCGCGGTGCCGAAGATGATCACGTGGATCGTCCACATCGGCGCCGAGGTATGCAAGGTGCCTTTGATGATCATGGTGCGGATGATCTGCATCAGGGCCAGGTACAGGAAATAGCTCAGCACCGCGATCATCAGGCGGCCGTAACGCGCCTCGCGCGGCGACTGGCGCGACAGCGGCGTTGCCAGCATCAACAGCACCAGCGCGGTGACGGGCGCGGCGATGCGCCAGGCGATTTCGGCGTGGGCCTCGGTGGTGGTGGCCTTGCTCAGGTCGCCAAAGCTCATCGAGTGCACCGGATCGTCTTCATCGTCGTCGGCCTGCACCGCGGAAAGGGATGAATCGTTCTGCTCGAAGCGCATGCGCCGCCAGTTGTCCCCGGCGAGGGGAATTTCATACTGCCAGCCGGTATGCAGGGCGATGAAGCGGCCGTCGCCGTCACTCTCCTGGTACATCTGGCCGCTGTTGGCAGTGACCAGGCGCACCACGTGCTCGCCCTTGGAGGTGATCACGTCCTTGGCCAGGAAGGTGTGGCCAAGCTTGCTGCCGTCGCGGCTGAGCGTATCGACGAAGATCACCCCGCCCTTGCCCGGCAGCGCAGTGAAACGGCCGGCATCCAGGCCGGCGGCGATCACCGAGCGGTTGGCATCGGCGATCATCTGGTCGGAGGTGCGGCTGGCCAGCGGACCCAGCCAGATCGCCACCGTGCCCACGATGAGCGCGGTGATGAGGGCCAGCACAGCGATTGGCCGGACCAGGCCCATCGCCCCCATGCCGGATGACGACAGCACGTGCATCTCGCTTTCGCGGTACATCCGTCCCAGGGCCACCAGGGTGCCCAGGAAGGCAGCCAGGGGCAGCATGCCCGACAGAGCGTCGGTCATGCGAAGGCCCAGCACCTGGAACATGATGCCGGGGGGAAAGGTGCCGTTGGCCACCTGGGCCAGCACGCGCGCAAAGGTGCCGCCGGCCAGGATCACCAGCAGCACGATGGCTGTCGCGGCGATGCTATAGGCCAGTTCGCGGAGGAAATAGCGGTCGAGGATGCTCAAGCGTTAGAATGTACGGTTAGCGCCGCACCCGGCAGGGGCGGCAATCGTTAAGTCTATCCTGTCGAGGCATCGGCGGGTTCGCGCAGGACAGTTTTCGATGACGCTCCAGTTCAGCCTTGGTTCCAGCCTTCCCGACACCAGCCCGACGCCCTGCGCCGTCGTCGGCGTTTTTGAGCACGGGGTGCTCACCAGCGCCGCGGCCCGGCTGGATGTCGCCTGCGGCGGCGCCGTCAAACGGATGGTCGAGTCCGGGGACATTACCGGCAAGGCCGGTACCGCAGTGGTCCTGTTCGCCCCTGTCGGCGCCCCGGCCGAGCGCGTGGTGGTGGTCGGGCTTGGCGCACAGAAGGGCTTCGACGCCCAGCGCTACCAGAAGGTCTGCCTGGAGGCCGCCCGCGCGGTGGGCCGCCTGCCGGTGGAAAGCGCCATCGTGCACCTGGCCGAAATCGACGTGCCCGGACGTGACATCGCCTGGCGCACCCGCACCGCCGCCCTGGCCTTCGACCACGCCGCCTACCGCTACACCGCTACCTTCAAGCCGAAGGATGCGAAGAAAACACCCGAGCTCGGCGCCGTCACCTTCACGGCCGAGGCGGCGGGCGAACGCGGTCTTGTCGAAGCTGCTGCCATCGCCACCGGCACCCGCCTGGCGCGCGAACTGGGCAACCTGCCGCCGAACATCTGCAACCCCGCCTACCTTGCCGACCAGGCCCGCGATTTCGCCGACCGGCGGGTGAATGTCGAATGCGAAGTGCTCGAGCGCGACGAAATGGAAAAACTCGGCTTCGGCTCGCTGCTGGCGGTGGCCCGTGGCTCGTCCAACGCACCGAAGCTGATCGTGCTGCAGTACCGCGGCGGACCTGAGGGCGAGAAACCCTATGCCTTCGTCGGCAAGGGCATCACCTTCGACACCGGCGGCATCAGCCTGAAGCCGGGCGCGGGCATGGAAGAAATGAAGTTCGACATGTGCGGTGCCGCCGGCGTGCTCGGCGCGTTCGTCGCCACGGTGGAACTGGCGTTGCCGGTGAACCTGGTATGTGTGGTGCCGGCGGTGGAAAACATGCCCGACGGTTCGGCCTACCGCCCGGGCGACGTGCTGACCAGTCTTTCAGGCCTCACCATCGAAGTGCTCAACACCGACGCCGAAGGCCGCCTGATCCTGTGCGATGCCCTTACCTACACTGGCGACCGCTTCGATCCGGCGGTGATCATTGACGCGGCCACCCTCACTGGCGCCTGCGTGGTCGCGCTGGGCAAGCACGCCACCGGTGTGATGAGCAAGCACGACGACCTCGCCGACGAGATCATCGCCGCGGGCGAGGCCACCCTGGATCGCGGTTGGCGCCTGCCGCTGTGGGATGAATACCAGAGCGGGCTGGAATCGGGCTTCGCCGACGTCGCCAATATCGGCGGCAAGTTCGGCGGCGCGATCACCGCCGGCTGCTTCCTTGCCCGCTTCACCGAAGGCCGCCGCTGGGCACACCTGGACATCGCCGGCACCGCCTGGGACGAGGGCCGCAAGGGCCTGGCTACCGGCCGCCCCGTGCCGATGCTGGTGCAGTGGCTGATCCACCGGGCAGGCCAAGCCTGATCGATGCCGCGCGCTGACTTCTACCTCATCGACAAGCCGCGGTTCCGCGAAGAGCCGCTGCTACTGGTGTGCGAACTGGCGCGCAAGGCGCTGGCCGCAAAGCAATTCACCCTGGTACTGACACGCGACTTCCCGCAGGCCGAGGCACTGGATGACCTCCTGTGGTCGTTCGACGACGACGCCTACGTTCCGCATCAGCTGGCGGGCGATGACGACGACACGGAGTGCGCCGTGCTGATCGCGCCACCTGGCGTGGACACCGGCGACCGTGCACTGGTGATCAACCTTCGCGATACCTGTGCCCCGGGAAACTTCGACCGCGTGCTCGAGGTGGTGGCCGCCGATCCCGCCGAGCGCGAGGGTTCGCGCAAGCGCTGGGCCCAATACAAGCAGCTTGGCTTCGAAGTGGCCAAGCACGACATGTAACCTGCGGCTATTCCAGGCTCGCCAGCAGGCGCTGCAGTGTCACCGCATCCACCGGCTTGCGTGCAAAACCCTGCATGCCGGCGGCAGCCACGCGTTCTTCCTCATCACCCATCGAACGGGCGCTCACGGCAATGACCGGAAGCGATGGTTGCCGCAGGCCAAGCCAGCGCGCCAGGCCGAAGCCATCGATCCCGGGAAGGTCCAGGTCCAGCAACACCACATCAAACACGGCGTCTTCCATGCAGCCCATGGCGTCGAGTGCGTGCGAGGCGCAAGTTACCGCATGGCCTGATTGGCGCAGCAGCCCCGCGATCACCGCGGCAACGGTTGCATCGTCTTCCACCAGCAAGACGCGCCTTGCACTCGCGATGGCTCCCATGGACTGCCGGTCGTCGGCCGCGCCATCATCCGCCGCTGCGGGAAGCGGCAGGCACACGGTGAAGATCGAACCGTGCCCCGGGGTCGAATCCAGTTCGATGCCGCCTCCCATCAGCGTGGCCAGTTCCCGGCAGATCGCCAATCCCAGGCCAAAACCTTGTGCACTTTGCGGTGTCCGCGCCTGCTCGTAACGCCCGAACAAGCGCTCGCGATCGTGCGCGGCGATGCCGGGACCGGTGTCGGCGACAGTGAATACCAGGCCCGCCGGCCCGTCGTACCCGCTTACCGCCACATGCCCATGTTCGGTGAATTTCACTGCGTTGCTGATCAGGTTCAGCAGGATCTGGCGCACACGCGCCTCGTCTCCCACCCGGCGGCGCAGGCCCGAAGGCGGCAACGACGCCAGCAACTGAAGACTCCGCGTTGTCGCCAGCGGCCGTTCAAAGGCCACGGTGTCGACCATCAGCGCAGCCGGGTCGAAGGTTGCGTTCTCCAGTTCCAGCCGCGCCAGGCCCAGGCGGGTGAGGTCCAGCACATTGTCCAGCAACCGCAACAGCAGTCGTCCGGATTGCCGCATGGCACGGACGTACCCCGCCTGCACGGTCGTCAACGGCGTGGATGCCAGCAATTCCGCCATACCGAGCACGCCCGTCATCGGCGTGCGCAATTCGTGGCCGAGCACGCCGACGAAGTTTGTCTTCGCGTCATTGGCCTCTTCAGCCAACTGTCGCGCCTGCCGGGCAAGGCGCACCTGCATCCGTCGATCCATCGCACGGCGGGTACGCAACACCACGATCCACACCAACAGGCACGCCGCCCCGATGTAGGCCATCCATGCCCAGGCGCGTGTCCACGGCGGCCGCTCGACAATCACTTCAAGCGGCGTGCGCAATGCTCCCCATGGACCATGGGGAGCAGCGCCCTCCACCCATAACAGGTGGCGGCCGGCACCCAGCTGTGCGAACTCCCTGAAGTCGCGATGGCCGGTATCGATCCAGGATTCGTCTTGCCCGTCGAGCCGGAATCGATAGCGGTTGGCTTCCCCATCCACGAACGAAAGGGCGCGCACCTGGATGGTGAGGTCGCGATCGCGCCAACCCAGATGCAGCGGCCGGCCGTCCAGCGGCAGGTCGATACGCTGGTTATCCCGCCTGATGGAAATCGAGCGCAGGGCAATCGGCGGCGCCGGAATCACGGACACCGGCGCTGACGGGTCGAACCCCAGCACGCCGTCGAGGGTGGCGCCCAGGATGACCCCATTGGCCAGTACCGCGGTGGTCCCATCGGTGAACTCGGCGCTGAAGAGTCCATCGGTCAGGCCCAATGTCATGGCCTCGCCGGTTTCCGGCGCATACGTCCAGAGCCCTGCCACGCCCAGGCCCCAGACATGCTTGCGCGGGCCCACGCCAATGGACAGGACATCGGTGCGCGGCCAGCCGGCGGCCTGGTCGACCGATTGTCGTTTCACCGCGTGTCCATCCCCCCACCGATAGCGCTGGAGACTGTCTTCACGGGCCACCCAGAGGTCGTCGCCAGAGATAGCCAGGGCATCGACCGCAC
The DNA here is from genome assembly GCF_036499745.1 of Pinirhizobacter sp. Lineage (NCBI taxonomy): Bacteria > Pseudomonadati > Pseudomonadota > Gammaproteobacteria > Lysobacterales > Rhodanobacteraceae > Pinirhizobacter > Pinirhizobacter sp. The sequence continues at coordinate 106,971 of NZ_DASYDG010000057.1, read as the reverse complement.
CCGGGTCGATGCCGGGTACCGGTTCGAAACGGCGCGCGCCTGGCGCAATCCATTGCACCCCGTTGCTGCCGGCACGCCATGGCGATGCGCCCACCATCAATAGCTGCCGTGTATCGTCGTGGATACCCGAACCAGGCACAGCCAAAGTCGACGCACGGGCCTGGCCGGGCCCAAGCTTCCACACACCACTGTTACGCGTGCTGGCATACACCGTGCCAGAGGGTGATTCGACCAGGCCGGTCACAGCTTCCGTAGGCCCGGCGACCATACTTGCCACACCTTCACCCGGTCGCCGCACCATCAAACCCCGTGCCGTGCCGATCCACAGCGTGCCGTCGACGGCCTCGAGCAAGGCGTCCACCCTTGCACCGACGTCCGGCAGGCGTTCGCGCACGGCTTCGGAAGCCACTGACATGCGTGCGACCCAGCCATGCATGCCGCCCACCCAGACCTCGCCGTTGCGGGCGCGCGCCACGGCGGTAGCCGCCCGGTGCGGCAGGCCAATGGTTTCGTCGGGCACATGGGTCAGCAGGAAGAAACGTCCCCACCCCGGGCCGACATAGGCCAGCCCGCCATCGGTAAGCGCGCACCAGATGCCACCCTCACGGTCCTCCAGCAGGCGCACCACGTGGCGACCGGGAAGCCCGTGGGGAAGGAAAGGACGCGGCGACACCTGTGCGGTTTGGCCCCCTGGCTCGAGCAACAGCAGGCCGGCACCCGTCAGGGCGATCCAGAGCGTCCCCCGCGAGTCACGAAGACTGGCGGTCACCGACAGCCCGGCTGTCCCCTCCACCAACTGAAGGTGATCGCCGCTCACGACAAACAGGCCCCGCTCGCTGGCAACCCGCAAGCCGCCCGCATCCACGTCCAGGGCGTGGATCACCGGGGGAGGGCCGTCGGGAAAGTCCAGCCATGTCCAACGGCCTTCGGCATCCCGGCGTCCCAGGCCGTGGGCGCCCCCCATCCACAGGACGCCCTGGGCATCCATGTGCAGGGCATTGACTTCCCCCGGGCCCGGCCTGCTCGTGTCCGGCAAGGAAAAGACCTCAGGCTCAGGCCATCCTCCTTCCGGCCGCAAGCGAAACAGGCCGCGATGCCGCGTACCGATCCACACCTCGCCATCGATGCCCGCGGCCAGTGCCTGCACGTCGTCGTCGGCCAGGCTGCGCGGCTCCCCTTCCACATGGCGCCATGTAGTGAAACTGCCATCGGCATTCCGGCGGCTGAGTCCCGAACCGATGCCACCGGCCCACACGCGTCCGGCGCGGTCCACCATCAGGGCATCGAAGCGATTGCCGCCGATCGATCCGGCAACGCCGGCCTCGCGTCGGAAGACGTCGAATTCGACGCCGTCGAAGCGCGCCAGGCCCGCATCTGAGCCGATCCAAAGGTATCCGGTGGTGTCTTGCACCACTGAGCGAAGCTTGCGCGAGGGCAAACCGTCGGCCATCGTGAAGTGGCGGAACTGCATCTTGTGCTGCGTCGCCACGGCGGCATCGGCGGACGCAGCGACCACGACATCGGTCGCCTTCACGCCGGCAAGGCAAAGACAGGCCAGCAGGCCGGCCAGGATCCATCGGGCCACGTGATCATCCATGTTCGTTGGGCGCCGCGCTCAGACTATCATCGGCTTTGGATGGACGCGAACCGAACCTTTCCCCAGTACGCGATGAATGCAGGCACGGATCCATGCGCCTAGGGCGGCTATTGGCCATCGTGGCGGTGGCGGCAATGGTGCTGCTGGTGCTGCTGATCGCGGCACACGCAATCACCCTGGCACGCGAAGTGGCGGCGTTGCCGACAGCCTGGCAATGGGCGATCGGGGTACTGCTGATCGCGGGCCTCTCTGCCACGGGCGTCGCCGCACGGTGGCTTTGGCGACCGGCGCGTCCGCGTCCATCGCGCATCGTGCCCGACCGGCCCGCCCTGCAGGCGCGCATCGAGGAACTGGAATCCAGTGGCGCGGCGGCGCCCGGGGCTCGTGAGGAACTGGCCGAGCTCGATCGCAGGCGCGAAGGTGGCCGGGTGCACGTTGCCGTATTCGGCGATATCTCGGTAGGCAAATCCAGCCTGGTGCGTGCGCTGGTGCCCGGTGCCGATTCCGTTACCGGCGTCGCCGGTGGCACCACACGGGACATCCGCCTGCACCAGGGCGATCGCGATGGCATCGCATGGGTTCTGGCCGATGTCCCGGGCAATCGCGAGGCCGGCGGCGAAGCCTTCGAAGCCAGTGCCAGGGAGGAAGCCCTGCGCGCCCATGCCGTGATCTACGTATGCACCGCCGAACTCACCCGCTCCCAGGCAAACGACGTTGCCTGGCTGGCCGGCTTCGGCAAGCCCATGGTGGTCGCCCTGAACAAGGCGGATGAACGCAACACCGGGGAACTGAAGCTCGTGCTTGGCAGGTTACGCAGCCAACTGCGCGACAGCGCCGATACGGTGCTGCCGACGATCGCCGGTGGCACGGAAGTATTCGTACGCGAACTGCCCGACGGTCGCCGCGAGCGCGTCGAGCGCACGCGGCTGCCGGACACGCGCGAACTGGCCCGTGCCCTTGACCGCCTGCTCGGCCGTGGCGCCCAGGCACTGGAACCGGCGCGCGAGAAAGCCGTGTTCGCCGCCCTCGATGCCCGCCTTGCGGAGTCCGAAGCCGCCGCTCGCGAGGCCCAGGCCGCGCGGATCGTGGCGCGCTACGCCCGTCGCGCCGTGGTCGGCGCGATGGCGGCGGTGGCGCCGGGCAGCGACCTGGTGATCCAGGGCGTGATCGCCACCGGCATGGTGCGGGCACTGGCCAGCCTTTACGGAGTGAACGCCAGTGACGTGCAGGTGGATGACTTCATCCGCCAGGCGCGGCTGACCCTGCGCTCGGGATCGTCCATCGTGCTTGCGGTAGCTGGTAACGCACTCAAGGCCTTCCCGGGCCTGGGTACCCTGGGCGGCGGCCTGCTTCACGCGTTTGCCTATGCCCTGATCTTCGACAGCATGGGCAAGGCCCTATCGGCCTCGCTGGCGGAGCGGCAGGCACTGGATCACGACGATGCCAACGAACGGCTAAAAGCCTGGCTGGCCGACAGCAATGGCGAGCGCGTCAAGGCGCTGGCCGCGATGGCGGCCGAGGCCCTGCGCGAATCGCCCGGCCCCGGCGGCAGTGTTCGGCCAGGATGACAATGCGTTCATGAACTGGTGGGTGGCGGTGCGGTGGGCAGCAAGGGCACACTGGGCGGCATGATCGCTTCGAAACCCCGCACCACGCTTCTGCGTCTCGCCCTGGCGGTGGCGGTTTTCGCCTGCGCAGGCACGGCGGCCGCCGCACCCGTGGCATACCAGTACGACCCGGTGCACAGCCAGGTGGTTTTCAGCGTCGACCACAACGGCTTCTCGCGCTCGTTCGGACGGCTGCACGTATCGGGCAACCTTTCCTTCGATGCAACCAACTGGGGCGATTCCTCCACCCACGTCATTATCGATACCGCCGGCGTGGACATGGGCGATGCGAAATGGAATGAAGCCGTGCGTGGCAATGATCTTTTTGCCGCTTCACGTTTCCCCACCGCCACCTTCGACAGCACATCGGTTGAAAAAACCGGTGACGACACCGGCGTGTTGCACGGCAAGCTCACCTTGCGCGGGATGAGCCAACCGGTGGACATCCCCTTTCGCCTGAACCGCAACGGGCGAACCATCTATGGCATGCATGACGTGGCCGGTTTCTCGGCGAATTTCACCCTGGACCGCACGCTCTTCGGCATGACCTCCAATCCCAATTCAATCGGCCGCCCGGTCACCGTGTGGCTTGAAATCGAAGCCATCCGCGGCGATGGCGCCGAAGCCAAGGAGCCCGACCGTGGCACTACGCAGTGATGATTCCCGCTGGGGTACCGGTGCACGCTTCTTCCATTGGCTGATGGCGCTGGCCATTCTCGGCAACGGTATTTTCGGCCTCTGGATGACGGGCCTGGCGCCTTCGCTTGCGAAGATCAACACCTTCGCCCTGCACAAGTCGATCGGCCTGACGGTACTGGCCCTGTTCTTCCTGCGCCTGGCCTGGCGCATGGGCGACCAGCGTCCGCCGGACGAACCTGCCCCCGCCTGGCAACGCCTGGCAGCCCACGTAACGCATGGCCTGCTTTACGTGTTGATCGTGGCCATGCCAGTGTCTGGCTGGGTGTTCAACTCAGCCCATGGGTATCCACTGCAATGGTTCAAGTTGTTCAACCTGCCGCCGCTGGTGGCCAAGGACGACCAGGTCAGGCACGTCGCGATCATCGTTCACGAATACCTGTTCTACTTCCTGTTGCTGGTGCTCGTCGCGCATGTCGGCGCCGCGCTATGGCACCATTTCGTCCTGCGTGACAACGTCCTTCGGCGCATGTTGCCGTTCGGACGCCCGCGCAAGGTTCCCCCGCCAGGAGACCCGTCATGACCCGCACCACCCTTGCCCTCGGGCTTGCCTTCCTGATCCTGCCGATGACAGCCGGCGCCGCTGACTACACCGTGCAGCCAGCCAGCACGCTGGGCTTCACCGGTACGTTCCAGGGCGCCACCTTCGACGGCAGCTTCAACAAGTTCAACGCCGCGATCAGCTACGACCCGGCAAACCTCGCCGCATCGAAATTCGACGTGACGGTGGACCTTGCCAGCGCCACCACCGGTGACAACGATCGCGACCATGCGCTGCCCAGCGCCGATTTCTTCGACACGGCGAAATTCCCGCAGGCCCACTTCGTTACCACCGGCTTCGCCAAGGCCGGCAACGGCGTGGTGGCCAACGGCAGCCTCACCCTGCACGGTGTGACCAAGCCCGTGCAATTGAAGGTCACCTTCACCCCCGGCTCGGGCGCCGCCTCGCTGGATGTCGCCACCGTGGTCAACCGCCTGGACTTCGGCGTCGGCAGCGGTGAGTACAAGGACACCTCGACCATCGGCAACGCGGTGAAGGTGAACGCGCACCTGTTGCTGCAGCCGAAGTAAAGGCATCGATGGACCTGCGCTCGCTCTGGCAACGCATGCGCCGAAGCGCTTCGCTGCCGGTTGACGATGCCCCTGGCGAAATCGCCACGCCGCTGCGGCACGGTGTGGCGCGTTCGCTGCAGGAATTGCTCGACGACTCCAGCGTGCCGCCCGCGGTGCGGCAGGAGCTTGCCGTGGACTTCGCCCGCGTCGCCACCATGCTCGACAAGCTGCAACGCGATGAATTGCACGTGGCGGTGTTCGGCCGCGTCTCGGCGGGAAAATCAGCGCTGGGCAACGCCCTGCTGGGCCGCCAGGCCTTCGAGGTGGGCGTGCTCCATGGCACCACCACAGAAGCTGAGCCTGCGCGGCTGGACGAAGCCGCCAGCGGCGGCCTGGTGTTGATCGACACACCGGGCATCAACGAACTCGGTGGCGAAGCGCGTGAAGCGCTCGCGGTGGACGTGGCCCAGGTGAGCGACCTGGTGATTTATGTGGCCGATGGCGACCTTACCCGTGACGAGCTCGACGCGCTGCGCACCCTGGCGGCCACCCAGCGCCCCGTGCTGCTGGCCCTGAACAAGGCCGACCGTTATGCCGATACCGAGCGCGAGGCGTTGCTTGCACACCTGCGCTCCCGCACGGCGGGCCTGGTGCGGCCCGAAGATGTCATTGCCGTCTGCGCGTTGCCCGTGCCGCTGCGAGTGATCGATGCTTCGGGCCTTGAATCGAACCTGCCCCAGTCACCGGACGTGGACACCCTGCGCACGCGCCTTCTTGATATCGCCCGTCGCGATGGAAAGGCGCTGAACGCGATCAATGCCGGACTGTTTGCCGGCCGCCTGGCCGACCAGGTGGGCCAGCGCATCGCCATCAGCCGTCGCCAGCTGGCCAGCCGGGTGATCCGCCAGTACTGCCTGGCCAAGGGCGTAGCGGTGGCGCTGAACCCGATCCCCGTGGCCGACCTTCTGGCCGCGGCGGGCCTGGACGCGGCCATGGTGGTGCAGCTCTCGCGTGTCTACGGCATGCCGCTCACCCGGGCCGAATCCGGCCGACTGGTGGCTACCGTGTCGGCGCAGCTGATTGCCCTGATGGGCGCGATCTGGGGCATGCAGCTGGCGGCCTCGGCGCTGAAGGGTCTCAGCGGCGGGCTGTCCGTGGTGGTCACCGGCGCGGCCCAGGGCGCACTGGCGTGGTACGCCACGGTGTTGATCGGCCGCGCTGCCGAGCGCTACCTGGTGGCGGGAAAATCCTGGGGCGAGCATGGCCCCAAGCGTGCCGTGGCCGAGGTAGTGGCGGGCCTGGACCGCGACTCCATCCTGCGCGAGGCGCGCGAGGAAATCCTCCGCCGGTTGCGCCGCGACCCTGCCCTGCCTTAAGTCCGCTCCGGGCTAATCCGCCTGGTGCAGGAAATGGCGAAGCGTCGATTCATCGAAGGGCCAGTCCATCTCGCGGCCATCGCGGCGGTCGCGCAATACCGGCACACGGGTGCCGTAGGCCTCTTCAAGCACGGGATCGTCGTCCACCCAGGCGCTGTCGAAATCCGGCGCCTTTACCGCCGCCATCAGGGCCAGGGCCTGGTCACAAAGCTTGCAGTAATCCCGCTGGTAGAGGACGAAATCTGTCATGCGCGTAGAATAACGTTCTTCCCCGCCCCAGTTGCTCTCCCCATGGCAGTCAGCGTCTTCGACCTCTTCAAGATCGGCATCGGGCCGTCCTCGTCCCATACCGTCGGACCCATGCGCGCCGCCGCGCGCTTTTGCGAGCACTGGCTGGCCGGCAAGGGCGTGCTCGACCGCGTCACTCGCGTGCGCTGCGAGCTCTACGGATCGCTGGCCATGACCGGCCGCGGCCACGGCACCGACAAGGCAGTGCTGCTGGGCATCGAAGGCCAATGGCCCGATTCGGTCGACCCCGACCAGATCGATGCCACGCTCGCCCGCATCCGCAAGGAAAAGCGCATCCGTGTACTGGGGCGGCACGAGATCGACTTCGACGAGAAAGCCGACCTGGTGTTCAACAAACGCCAGAAGCTGCCCTTCCATACCAACGGCATGCGCTACAGCGCCTACGACGCCGAGGGCAACGAAGTGGCCACGCGCGATTACTACTCTGTTGGGGGCGGCTTCGTGGTGAACCACGACGAGGCGGCCGAAGACCGTATCGTGGCCGATACCTCCGAGCAGCCGTACCCGTTTACCAGTGGCGATCAACTGCTGGCCCTGTGCGAGGCGAACAAGCTCACCATCGCCCAGCTTATGCTTGCCAACGAGAAAATCTGGCGCAGCGAGGCGGAGATCCGCGAGGGCCTGTTGACGTTGTGGACGGCCATGCAGGACTGCGTCAACCGCGGACTTCGCTCGCCCGGCGTGCTCCCCGGTGGCCTGAAGGTGGAGCGCCGTGCGCCGCGCATGGCGGCGGAACTGCGCGATCGTCCGGAAGCTGCGCTCAAGGATCCCTTGAGCATCCTTGACTGGGTGAATCTCTATGCCCTGGCGGTGAACGAGGAAAACGCCGCCGGTGGACGCGTGGTCACCGCGCCCACCAATGGCGCGGCCGGCATCGTGCCGGCGGTATTGCACTACTACGACCGCTTCTGTCCCAGCCACGACACCGACGGGGTGCTCAATTTCCTGCTGACGGCCGGGGCCATCGGTATTCTCTACAAGGAAAATGCCTCGATTTCCGGTGCCGAGGTTGGCTGCCAGGGCGAAGTGGGCGTGGCCTGCTCGATGGCGGCCGGTGGCCTTACCGCAGCGCTGGGCGGCAACATCTTCCAGGTCGAGAACGCCGCCGAGATCGGCATGGAACACAACCTGGGCCTCACCTGCGACCCGATCGGCGGCCTGGTGCAAATTCCCTGCATCGAGCGCAATGCGATGGGCGCGGTCAAGGCCATCAACGCCAGCCGCATGGCCCTGAAGAGCGACGGCAAGCATCGCGTATCGCTGGACAAGGTGATCGCCACCATGCGCGACACCGGCCGCGATATGAAGGACAAATACAAGGAAACCTCGCGCGGCGGCCTGGCGGTCAACGTCATCGAGTGCTGATGCCCTACCCGGCCCGGCCCTGACATCGGGGCCGGGTCCTGTCATTATCCCCGCCTTGTGCGTTCACCCCGCAAGGAACATCGATGTCCCAATCGTCCGGAATCCGCCGCGAAGTCGGCCCTTTCGCCCTGATGCTTACGGGCCTGGGCTCGATCATCGGCTCAGGCTGGCTGTTCGGGGCGTGGAAGGCCGCGGGCCTGGCCGGTCCCGGCGCGGTCTGGGCCTGGGTACTGGGCGCGGCGATCATCATGACCATCGCCCTTACCTATGCGGAACTGGGCGCGATGTTCCCCGAGTCCGGCGGCATGGTGCGCTATAGCCACTATTCCCACGGGTCGCTGGTGGGCTTCATCGGCGCGTGGGCCAACTGGATCGCCATCGTCTCGGTGATCCCGGTGGAAGCGGAAGCCTCGGTGCAGTACATGGCTTCGTGGAAATGGCAGTGGGCGAAAGACCTCTACGTGCACATTCCCGGCGGCCATGGCGAGCTCAGCGAGATAGGCCTGTGCATCGCCGCCGTGCTGGTGGTGATCTACTTCCTGGTCAATTTCTGGAGCGTAAAGCTGTTCGCGCACTCCAATACCGCCATCACCATTTTCAAACTGGTCGTGCCCGCGGCCACGGGCGTAGCGCTGATCGCCAGCGGGTTCCATTCGGAGAATTTCTCTGTCGGTATCCACGGTGAAAAACACGCGATCGACTTCGCAGCGGTGCTCACCGCGGTCGCTACGGCGGGCATCGTCTTCAGCTTCAACGGCTTCCAAAGCCCGGTAAACCTGGCGGGAGAAGCGCGCAATCCAGGACGAAGCATTCCGTTCGCCGTGCTGGGTTCGATCGCGCTTGCGACGATCGTCTATGTACTGCTGCAGGTGGCCTATATCGGTGCGGTACCACAGGAACTGCTGGCCAAGGCCGGCTGGAATGGCATCGACTTCAGCTCGCCGTTCGCGCAACTTGCCGTGATCGTGAACCTGCATTGGCTGGCCATGTTGCTTTACGCCGATGCGTTCATCAGCCCCAGCGGCACCGGCATCACCTACACCGCCACCACCGCCCGCATGCTCTACGGCATGGAGCGCAACGGCACCTTGCCGAAGGTGCTTGGCCGCGTGCATCCGAAGTGGGGCGTGCCGCGCCCGGCGATGTGGCTGAACCTTGCGGTGTCGTTCCTGTTCCTGTTCAAGTTCCGCGGCTGGGGAACCCTGGCGGCGGTGATCTCGGTGGCGACGATCATTTCCTACCTCACCGGCCCCGTCAGCGCGATGACTCTGCGTCGTACGGCGCCGGACATGGCGCGTCCGTTCCGCCTGAAGGGCCTTGCCGTGGTCGCGGGGCTCGCCTTCATCCTCGCCACGGAGCTTCTGTATTGGGCGCGCTGGCCGCTGACGGGCGAAATCATCCTGCTGATGGTGGTGGCCCTGCCGGTGTACCTGTACTACCAGTTCAAGCAAGGCTGGCACGACTTCGGCCGTCAGCTGAAGGGCGCCTGGTGGCTGATCTTCTACCTGCCCTCCGTTGCCGCGCTGTCGTGGGCAGGCAGCACCACCTTCGGCGGCATGGGCTATCTATCCTATGGCGTGGACCTGATCGTGGTGGCGCTGGTGGGGCTGGTGTTCTACATCTGGGGAGTGAAGTCCGGCTGGCGCACGCCCAGTGTGGACCAGGCCCGCGCCGAGGCCCATCTTGAGGCACGCGACCACGGCCCGCACGTGGTGCAGCCGCGCGCCTGATCAGGCATACAGCACGTCGCCCAGCAGGGCCTGCGCGGTGATCTCAGGTCCCGCGCCTGGTCCCTGGATCACCAGCGGCTGGGCGTGGTACCGCGTGGTGGTAAGGGCGAACTGGTTGTCGGTGCCGGTGAGCCGCGCAGCCGGATGATCGCGCGGCACCTCTACCAGCCCGACGCGCGCCCTGCCCCGCTGGTTCAGCCGGGCCAGATAACGAAGCACGCAACCACGGGCAGCCGCCCTCGCATGCCGTTCGGCCAAGGGCGCATCCAGTTCCGCGGCCCGCTGCAGGAATTCCCCGGTGGATACGCCCTGAAGCGAAGCCGGCACCACGCTTTCGATTTCCACTTCATCGTGACCCAGCGCGAAGCCCGCCGTGCGCGCGATGATCAACAGCTTGCGGGCAACATCCTCGCCAGAAAGATCCGAACGCGGATCGGGCTCGGTGTAACCCTGCTTGCGCGCCTCGTGCAGCAAGGTAGAAAACGCCTGCTTGCCGTCGTACTGGTTGAACAGCCACGACAACGAGCCTGAGAAAACCCCTTCCAGCGTGAGCAGGCTGTCGCCGCATTGGCGAAGGCGCCGCAGTGTGGACAGCACGGGGAGCCCCGCGCCCACGGTGGCGGCATCGCCATAGCGATCGCCCGCACCGGCGGCCTGCAGGGCACGCCAGCTGTGTAGTTCGCCACCGGCCGAAGCCTTGTTGGCGGTAACCACGTGGTAGCCGGCATGCAGCCAGCGGGCATGCTGTGAAGCCTCGCGGCTACAGGCGGTGGCATCGACGATGACGCGACGGGACGCGCCGCTGGCGTCGAGGGTCGCCAGCAGCGCGTCGTCGTCGCGTTCGCCGCACTCGGCTGCCAGCCGCTCACGGACATGCGCCGGGGTGAGCCCGGCGGCGTCGGCATGCTGCCGACGGGAATTGGCTGCGCCCACCAGATGCAAGCCCTTGGCGGCAGGGGTCTGCAGCAGACGCAGAAGCGCGCTACCCACTACACCTGTACCCAACAGCACAATGGCTTTGCGCGAAGGATCAAGGCTCGTCGCCAGCACCGCGCTCATGCACCGACCCGGCGTTTGGGCTGTGCAGCCTGCGCACGTACCAACGCGGCGTCGAGGTCGGCAATCAGGTCGTCGCCGTCTTCGATACCCACCGACAGGCGCAGCAGGCTGTCGCTGATGCCGGCCGTGCGGCGGGCTTCGGGCGCCATCGACGCGTGCGTCATCGAGGCCGGATGCGCAATGAGGCTCTCCACACCGCCGAGCGACTCGGCCAGCGAGAAGTATTCAAGGCCGTCGACAAAGGCACGGATGGCCGATTCATCGCCATCGAGTTCGAAACTGAGCATGGCACCGAAGCCCGACTGCTGGCGTGCGGCCAGGGCATGCTGCGGATGATCGGCAAGCCCGGGGTAGTACACCTTGCTCACCACTGGATGAGCATCCAGGCGTGCGGCAATCCGTTGGGCGTTCTCTTCGTGCGCCTTCAGGCGTACCGAGAGCGTGCGCAGGCCGCGCAGGGTCAGGTAGCTATCGAAGGGCGCACCGGTCAGGCCATTGCAATTGCCCCACCACTTCAACTGTTCGGCCACGGCCGGATCGCGGGCAATCACCGCGCCGCCGACCACATCGCTATGGCCATTGATGTACTTGGTGGTCGAGTGCAGCACGATGTCCGCACCGAGGGTGAGCGGCCGTTGCAGCGCAGGGGAAAGGAATGTGTTGTCCACCAGCACCAGGGCGCCCACCGCGTGCGCCGCCTGGGCCACGTGGCGGATGTCGGTGATGCGCAGCAGCGGATTGGACGGCGTTTCCAGCCATACCAGCGCAGGCTTCGTGGCCAGGCCCTCGGCCAGCGCCTGGGGATCGGTGAGATCGGCAAAGCGCACCTGGAAGCGGCCCTTCTTCGCCCAGGCATCGAGCAGGCGCCAGGTGCCACCGTAGCAATCATGCGCCGCCAGCACCGTGGCCCCCGCGGGAACGATCTCCAGCGCCAGTGCCACCGCGGCCATGCCGCTGGCGGTCACCACGGCACCCGCGCCTTCTTCCAGCTCCGCGAGAGCTTCGGCCAGCAGGTCGCGGGTGGGGTTGCCGCTACGGGAATAATCGTAACGGCGCTTGTTGCCGAAGCCCTCGAAACTGTAGTTCGTGGACAGGTGCAGCGGCGGGACCACCGCGCCGTGCTGGGTATCGCATTCGATGCCGGCGCGGACGGCGCGGGTACGGGGGCTGGCCGGGCTCATGCATATTCTCCGTGACAACATTCCAGGGCCTCGCGCACGAGCGGCGCCAGGCGGGTGGTTTCCTTGAGGAAGGCATCGTGGCCGTAAGGGGACTCAACCACATCGAGGCTAGCGGTGCCGCCCAGGCGGCGTTGCAGTTCGCAAAGGTCCGCCAGCGGCACCAGGCGGTCGGACGGAAAACCGACCAGCGAGGTAGGCGTGCGCACCCCTTCCGGGCTGATGTCGTGCAGGTCGATCGATTCGGACAAAGCCAGGAAACGCGTGGCATCGAAGCGGGCAACGAAATTCCGGCCAGCGTGTTCGAGGTAGTCCTCGACCGGAAAGTGAAAGCGGCCTTCGCGCAACTCAGGACCCGCGGCGAAGCGGCGGGAAAACTCCTCGGCGCCGCGGTAGGTTGTCATGGCCAGCTGGCGGGCGAGGTTCAGGGCCTGGTCCACCTGGCCGGACTCCAGCCCCAGGCGGACGATGCCACGCTGCACTGAGCGCTGCGCCGTGGCCAGCGGGTGCGGGCGATGCGCACCGGCCAGCAATACCAGCCGACGCAGCTTGCCGGAATGGCGCGCGGCGAAGGCCAGCCCCGCCATCGCCCCATACGAGGCACCGACGAAGGCCAACACGCGACCAATACCGAGCTCGTCCACAAGTGCGGCCAGCGCATCGGCCTGATCTTCGCTGGACACCGCCGAAGCACCGGTAAGGTCGGACGGCACCAGGTAGTCGATGCTAAGCACCCGGTACCGGGTGAGATCAATGGCGGCGCCCTCACCGACCAGTTCGCTCCACCAGCCATTGGCCTGGCCAGGACTGGCACAAACGTCGCGGTCGGCCGAAATCCCCCCCTGCACGATCACCGTGGGCGCACCCGGCGCACCCGTCCAGAGATAGCGCACCGTGGCGCGGCAAGCCCCCTGGCCATATTTCGGCTCCAGGTGAATTTCGCGACTGCCCCGCTGCGAGGAAAAATCGCTGCGCGTCGGAACGGCAACCGTGGCGGAGATGGGAAAAACCGTGGCGGGTTCAGCAGGCATGCAAGGCTCCAGTAAAAAGCTCGAGCTCTCGCGAAGCGCCGGAGGCCACCGACCGGCCACGGGAACACCCGCGCCAACGGCACCCTCATCTATCGGCTTGCGCCAGGCGGCGCTCCGCAGGAGTTGGCACCGTTGCGGTATTCCCGCAGGTTGCCCCGGCTTCAAAGGGCCTGTCCCTCAGCCGGTCTCGATGAGTGGACCTGAGGCTACGCCCACTCCGCAACGTTGTCAACGGACGTCTGGACGTCTAAACGTCCGGATTCTACCCAGCGCCCGGCGGGTCGCCTCCGGCGGTGGCGGTGCGGGAGCCGTCGGGTGGCATTTTCTTCACTAAGTCCTCAGTCGGCTTCGCCTCCCTGCGGAAGCGTTCCGAAAACGCCACCCGACGGCTCCTTCGGACGCAGCGGTGGGTTATGAGGCGAGCGGGCCACTGTGCCCGCAGGCCCGCAGGCCCGCGTTGGGCCGTCTCAGGAGTCGGAGGGAGCCGGAGGGAGCCGCCGGGGGCCACCCTGGGAACGCTTCCGCAGGGAGGCCAAGCCGACTGAGGACTTAGTGACCGGGGTGGCCCCCGGCGGCTCCCTGCCTCACCCCCGGAGCGCCCCACCCGGCGACACGGTAGAATAGTCGGTTATCCCCGCCTGCCCCGAAGCCCATGTCCAGCCACCTGGCCGAAACCCGTCGTCGCCGAAGCTTTGCCATTGTCAGCCATCCTGATGCGGGCAAGACCACGCTGACCGAGAAACTGCTGCTGTTTGGGGGCGCGATTCAGATGGCCGGGTCGGTGAAGAGCCGTAAGGCTGCGCGCCATGCCACGTCTGACTGGATGGCGCTGGAAAAGGAGCGTGGGATCTCGGTGACGTCGTCGGTGATGCAGTTTCCTTATAACGAACGCATCGTGAACTTGTTGGACACTCCTGGGCACGCGGACTTCTCCGAAGATACCTATCGCGTGCTTACTGCGGTGGATTCGGCCTTGATGGTGATCGACTGCGCCAAGGGCGTGGAGGAACGCACCATCAAGCTGATGGAGGTGTGCCGCCTGCGCGATACGCCGATCATGACCTTCATCAACAAGCTGGATCGTGAGGGGCGTTCGCCCATCGAGTTGCTCGACGAGGTGGAATCGGTGCTTGGCATCGCCTGCGCACCGCTGACCTGGCCAATCGGCATGGGTTCGCGCCTGAAGGGCGTGTACCACGTGCTGCTGGATGAAGTGCACATCTTTGAAGCCGGCAAGAATTTTACCCGCCAGGATTCCACCATCTTCAAGGGACTGGATGCCCCGGGCCTGGCCGAGAGGATCGGCGCGGCGGAGTTGAAAGAAGTTCGCGACGAACTTGAGCTGGTGCTGGGCGCTTCCAACCCCTTCGACATGGACACCTACCTGGCGGGCAAGCAGACGCCGGTGTTCTTCGGCTCGGCGGTGAATAACTTCGGCGTGCAGCTGTTGCTGGACTTCTTCGTCGAGCACGCTCCGGGGCCGAAGGCGCGCGATACGCTCACCCGTACGGTGGAGCCGGCCGAGGAAAAACTCACTGGCTTCGTGTTCAAGATCCAGGCGAATATGGACCCGGCCCACCGCGACCGGGTGGCTTTCATGCGCGTGTGCTCAGGTACCTACACCGCCGGCATGAAGATGCAGCAGACCCGCACCGGCAAGGAAGTACGCATCGCCAATGCGCTCACGTTCATGGCCTCGGATCGGGAGATCGTGGAGAGGGCTTATCCGGGTGACGTGATCGGCTTGCATAACCACGGCACCATCACCATCGGCGACACCTTCACCGAGGGTGAGCCCTTGTCATTTACCGGCATCCCGAATTTCGCCCCGGAACTCTTTCGCCGTGCACGCCTGCGCGATCCGATGAAGATGAAGGCGCTGCAGAAGGGCCTGGCGCAGCTGTCGGAAGAAGGCGCCACGCAGTTCTTTCGACCTCTGATGTCCAACGAACTGGTGCTCGGCGCCGTGGGCGTGCTGCAGTTCGACGTGGTGGCCTATCGCCTGAAAGACGAATACAACGTCGATGCCAGCTTCGAAACCGTGCCGGTGGCGACAGCCCGCTGGGTGCACTGCGACGACGAGAAAAAGCTCGCTGAATTCCGCGAGAAGAACGCCATGAACCTGGCCGTGGACGGTGCCGGCGAACTGGTTTACCTGGCGCCAACCCGAGTGAACCTGCAGCTGGCGATGGAACGCTGGCCCGACGTGCGGTTCGCCGCCACGCGCGAGCATGCAGCGTCTGTCGATGTATAGACGCAACGAGCCCGAACTAGGGGCGACCACTTCCTTTTAGCATCGAGTGGCGCAGAAGCCACTCGCGAGCGGGTCCGCCTCCCGCGCCTGTGCGGCCGTCGAGAAGTCCTCGCCGCTAAAAACTCTGCAAAAAAAAACGGCCCGAGGGCCGTTTTTTTTCATCCTTGGCCCCGATCAGGCCGCCCTGACGGCCGTTGGCTTCTTATCAGCCCGCGTCACCGCGGAACGAAGCTCCGATGGATCGAAGTCGTCCACCGCGATGAACTCGTTCACGCCCTCGCGCACGCGCTTCAGTAGCTCGCGCTCGGCGGCATTGATGGCGCCGATGCGCTCGGCCTCGGCCAGCTGGCCGTCGTAGTCGTGGGCGTGCAGCTGCCCGCCTTTCATGGCCTTGACGAACTTGCGCTCCACCGGCTCCGCGGCGATCACATCGGGCAGCAAGGCATTCATGCGGCCTACGGTGTTGTTCGCGCCGGGCGTGAGGTAAGTCCAGGTAAGCAGGCGCGAACGCGCCTCGCTGGGGGCGGTGATGAGCGCCGCAACGCGACGGCCCAGGCGGTCGGAGGGCGGTACTTCGCGGCGGCCGAAGGGGAACACCAGGGCGCGCAGCAGCCATGCCACCGGACGCACCGGGAAGTTGCGGATGGTGCCGTCCAGCGCCATCTGCATGCGCCAAACGCATTCGTGGAAGGCCCAGGCCAGCATCGGGCGGTCGGCTTCGGGACGGCCGTTGTCCTCGTACTGTTTCAGCATGGCGCTGGCGATGTACAGGTAGGACAGGACATCACCCAGGCGCGCGGAAAGTTTTTCCTTGAACTTCAGCTTGCCGCCCAGCACGCCCATGGCAACGTCCGCACACAGCGCCAGCGCAGCGGAGTAACGGTTGAGCTTGCGGTAGTAACGGCGGGTGTAGGCGTCGCCCGCCCCTTCGCCGATGGAGGCGAAGGTCAGGCCCAGCACGAAGCTGCGCACGGCATTGGAGAAGCCGAAACCGATATGGCCGAAGAGCACGCGATCGAACACGCGAAGCTGCTCGCGTTTATCTTCGATGGTAAGCGCCTGCATTTCCTTCAACACATAGGGATGGCAGCGGATGGCGCCCTGGCCGAAGATCATCAGGCTGCGCGTCATGATGTTCGCGCCTTCCACCGTGATGGCGATGGGCACGCCCTGCCAGGCACGGCCCGCATAGTTCTTCGGACCAAGAATCACGCCCTTGCCGCCGTGCACGTCCATGGCATCGGACGCCACGGCGCGGCTGAACTCCGTGGCGTGGTACTTGGCGATCGCCGAGGGTACGGCGGGTTTCTCACCACGATCCACCGCGGCCGCCGTGGCGCGTGAAAGTGCCGCCGTGGCATAGGTATAACCGCCGATGCGGGCCAGGGCTTCTTCCACGCCCTCGAAGCGGGCGATGGCCAGGCCGAACTGCTTGCGCATGCGGGCATAGGCGCCGGTGGCGGCCACCGCCATGCGCGAACCGCCGGTGGCATTGGACGGCAGCGAGATGGCGCGGCCTACGGAGAGGCACTCCACCAGCATGCGCCAGCCCTGGCCTGCCATGTGCGGACCACCGATCAGCGTGGACAGCGGCACGAAGACGTCCTTGCCGTGGATCGGGCCGTTCTGGAACGGAATATTCAACGGGAAATGGCGGCGGCCGATTTCCAGCCCCGGGGTTTCGCGCGGCAGCAGCGCCAGGGTGATGCCGAGGTCTTCCTTTTCGCCCAGCAGGTGTTCCGGGTCGTACATGCGGAAGGCCAGGCCCACCACCGTGGCAACGGGTGCCAGCGTGATATAGCGCTTGTCGAAGGTAAGACGGATGCCGAGCGTTTCCTTGCCCTCGTGCATGCCCTTGGTGACGATGCCGAAGTCGGGGATGGAGGTGGCGTCCGAGCCCGCCTGTGGGCCGGTGAGTGCGAAGCAGGGAATGTCACGGCCATCGGCCAGGCGCGGCAGGAAGTGGTCCTTCTGCTCGTCGCTGCCGTAGTGCAGCAGGAGTTCGGCCGGCCCCAGGGAATTGGGCACGGCTACCGTGGACGACAACGTGGCCGATATCGACGACAGCTTCTGCAGTACCGCTGAATGCGCCAGCGCCGAGAACTCCAGGCCGCCATAACGCTTCGGGATGATCATGCCGAAGAATTTGTTCTTCTTGATGAAGTCCCAGACATTGGGTGGCAGATCTGCCAGTTCGTGGGTGATCTGCCAGTCGTCGATCATCGCGCAGAGTTCTTCGACCGGGCCATCCATGAAGGCCTGTTCCTCGACGCTGAGCTCAGGCTTGGGCTGGCGAAGCAGCTGCGACCATTCCGGCTTGCCGGAGAAAAGCTCGCCTTCAAAGCCCACGGTGCCGGCTTCCAATGCCGTCTGCTCGGTGGCCGAGAGCTTGGGCGTGACCTTCGCGAACATCTTCAGCAGCGGCGCGGAGATCGTCCTGCGGCGGAAATCCACCATCAGCAGCGGCACCGCCACAAGGGCCAGGATCACCAGCAACACCACCGTGGTGACGGGTGCTCGGGCAATCAGCCCCACCACCAGCGTGGTGACCGCGGTGGCGATGGTCCACGTGCGCAGGGAGGTGCGGTGGTAGGCACAGGCGCCGGAGGCGATGATAGCCGCCAGGATGGTAAGGATCACAGACATCGGAAGTAACCTCGTGGCTTTGCTTCAGTTCAACTGATTGATGAATTTCGCGACTTCGCCGGTAAAGGCGTCGTTGGCGTCGCCCGCCACCATATGGGTTGCGTCGGGCAGGTCTACATGCCGGGCATGCGGCACCAGACCCATGAATTCGGTGACGGTGTCCCGCGAGACAATGTCGCTGCGGCCGCCCGACAACAACAGCATCGGTACCTTGATACGACGAGCGGCCTCGAACAGCTGCGGCTGGTAGCGTTCGGTTTCGTGACTTACGGTTTCCAGCAGGGCGGGATCCCAATGCCAGCGAAGGCGCCCGTCGTCGCCCTGGCGCAGCAAGGGACGTAACGACGCTTCGCTCTTGCGCTCGCGCTGCGGCATGTAGGCGCCGATGGCATCGGCCGCCGCTTCGTAGCTGGAAAAACCATCGGGATGGGCGCGCATGAAACCGAGGATGCGCTCCACGCCGCGCGTTTCCCAGCGCGGCGTGATGTCCACCAGCACCAGGGCAGCGAACGGGGGCCGGGCCGCGGTGCCTGCCAGCATCAGGCCCAGCAGGCCACCCATCGACGCACCCACCAGCACCGGTGGGTGGCCATCGCGGGATTGAAGTTCGCCGGCAAGGAAGGCCAGGTCGCCGACGAATTGCTCCATGTGGTATTCGCCGCCCGCCGCGCGGCCGCTTTCGCCGTGACCGCGTGCATCGAAGGCAACCACATGCATGCCCTGCGCGGCCAAGGCCACGGCGGCTCCGGTCCATGCGTGGCGTGTTTGGCCGAAGCCATGGGCGAACAGGACCGACGGCGAACCGCCGCTGCCGAACTCCGCGATGGAGAGGTCGATGCCATCGTGCCCAACGAGGCGGACCAGCGGTGACGTGGCAGGGGTGGGAGCTGTAACCATACGCTTGAGTATGGGAGTAGCGGACACCGTCGTCAATACGCCCACGTACGGTTGTGAAAGATTCGTTGATTCAACCATTTAGCATCCCGATTCCGCTTTCGGGGAATTGCAAAGTGCCGGTAAACGGCTACCATGCGGCGATGAACGAGAGCGCCAAGACCGATCGTATCCGCCTTTCCGCCGAGGACTGGGAAGACGCAGCCCTGGGCCTGATCGCCGAACAGGGTGTCGGCGCACTCGCGGTAGAAGCCCTGGCCCGACAGCTGGGCGTTACCAAGGGAAGCTTCTACTGGCATTTCCGCACGCGCGAAGCCTTGCTGCAAGCGGCGCTGGAGCGATGGGAACAATACGGCGAGCGTGAAGTGATCGACCAGATCAAGGCCATCGCCGATCCGCGCGAACGCCTGCCCGAACTGTTCCGCCGGGTGGCCCACGAGCGCGACCCGCATCGCGTGTACGCGGCACTGCTCAAGGCGCTGGACCACCCGCTGGTGGTGCCGGTGATGGCGCGCGTGTCGCAACGGCGCATTGAATTCCTTACCGAGGTCTATCGCGAGGCCGGCATGGCGGCCAAGCCAGCACTCAACCAGGCCAGGCTCACCTACGCTGCCTACGTCGGTTTCCTGCAGCTTAATTTCACCCTCGGCCTGCCCCGCCTGTCGCACGACGAGTTCGACGAATACGTGGCACACATGTTGTCCACGCTCACCCCGCAGTCCTGAACGAAAGCCCTTGCCTGAAGCGTTTTGTGGCGGGCTACCTTGCAATACCACCGCTCGCAAACTACCGTCATACCTTGTCTTTCCTCAGGACCACGCGGTATGTCGAGCAGTCTGGATGCGTTGAATCAATGGGTTGCCGGTGTGGCGGCGCTGACCAAACCGGAACGGATCCAGTGGTGTGACGGAAGCGATGCCGAATACGAGCAACTGGTGGATGGCATGCTGGCCACCGGTGACCTCATCGCCCTGAACCAGGCCACCCACCCGCGCAGCTACCTGCACCGTTCGAACCCCTCCGATGTCGCCCGTGTCGAGCACCTGACCTTCATCTGCACGCCACGCCAGGCCGATGCCGGCCCGAACAACCACTGGATGGATCCGGCCGAAGCCCACACAAGGGTCGACGCCCTGTTCGATGGCGCCATGCAGGGGCGCACGATGTACGTGATTCCCTACTGCATGGGCCCGATCGATTCCCCCATCGCACGTTGCGGCGTGGAGATCACCGACAGCCCCTACGTGGTGGCCAACATGCGCATCATGACGCGCATGGGTGCCGCAGCCCTCACCCGCATCGAGCGCGACGGCAGCTTCGTCCGCGGCCTGCACTCCACCGGCGACCTTGATCCGGGCAAGCGCTTCATCATGCATTTCCCGGAAGAACTGTCGATCAAGTCGATCGGGTCGGGTTACGGCGGCAACGCCCTGCTGGGGAAGAAATGCCATGCCCTTCGGATCGCCAGCCACCAGGCCCGGCGCGAGGGCTGGCTGGCCGAACACATGCTGATCGTCGGTGTGGAAGACCCGCGTGGCGAAACCCACTACATCGCTGCGGCGTTTCCATCGGCCTGCGGCAAAACCAACCTGGCCATGCTGATCCCCACCGGCGGTTACGCGAAGGAAGGCTGGAAGGTCTGGACGGTGGGCGATGACATCTGCTGGATGACACCGGGCGACGACGGCAGGCTTTGGGCGATCAACCCGGAGGCCGGCTTCTTCGGTGTCGCGCCGGGCACCGGCGCCAACACCAATCCCAATGCGCTGGCCACACTGGCTAACGACACGATCTATACCAACGTCGCCCTGACCGAAGACAACCAGCCCTGGTGGGAAGGTCTGGACGACCGCGTCCCCGCCGTCGACTGGCAGGGCCGCCCCTACGACAAGGCCAACGGACCGGCCGCGCATCCCAATGCGCGCTTCACCGTCAGCGCACGGCAATGCCCCAGCTATACCGACAAGGCCGAGGCGGCACATGGCGTACCGATCAGCGCCATCGTCTTCGGTGGCCGCCGTCCGTCGCTCGTGCCGCTGGTGTTCGAGGCCCGCGACTGGACGCACGGCGTGTTGGTGGGCGCCGCCATGGGCTCGGAAACGACCGCCGCGGCAACGGGTGCTGTGGGCGTGCTGCGCCGCGACTCCATGGCCATGAAGCCTTTCTGCGGCTACAACTTCGCCGACTATTTCGCCCACTGGCTCAGCTTCGACAAGCCCGGCGCAAAGCTTCCGAAGATCTTCCACGTCAACTGGTTCCGCAAGGACACTGACGGGAAATTCATGTGGCCCGGTTACGGCGAGAACCTGCGGGTGCTTGAGTGGATCATCCGCCGCGTGGAAGGTACCGCCCGGGGCATCGATACACCGATCGGCACGCTGCCGGCGCAGGGCGAGATCAACGTGGAAGGGCTGGCCCTTGGCCAAGCTGCCCAGCGGGCCCTGTTCGAGGTGGACTCCGAGGGCTGGGCGACCGAAATGAAGGATATCGCCGGCTACCTGGAAAGCTTCGGCGACCGGCTGCCCCAGGCGCTCCACGATGAACAGCGGCGCATGGCCACCGCCCTGGCGAACACGGCCCCGAGGACGTGGGCGCAGGCGATGTAAACCCCCGCCGGGCTTAAACCAATCCGCCCGCGGGCGCATCCAAGCTGGCAAGATGAATGCTTGCCTCGCCATCGGAACACCCATGCCAGAGCTCGCCGCCGAGCCCTCGGATGCCGCCATCGTTCGCGCCGCTGCCGCGGGTGATCGTCGCGCCTTCGAAAAGCTCTACCGGCTGCACGTGGACAAGGTCCATGGCGCGGTGCTGCGCCTGGCGGGGTTCGACCACGCCCGCGCCGAAGACTTCGTACAGGAGTCCTTCGTCCGGGCATGGCAAAAGCTCGATACCTTCCGCCACGACTCAAGCTTCGGCACCTGGATCTATCGGCTGGCGGTGAATACCGCGCTGATGGCCATCCGTGCCCGTAATGCGGATCCGGTAAGCATCGTCGACGACGAACACCTGCCCGACCCTGCGGACAATCCGTTCTGCCCGGCCGAGCGCGACGAACTGGAGCGCGCCATCGCCGCGCTGCCGCCACGCGCCCGTGCGGTACTGGTACTGCACGACGTGGAAGGCTGGAAACACGAAGAAATCGGCAACGAGCTCGGCATGGCCGTCGGCTCGTCCAAGGCCCAGTTGCATCGCGCACGCTCACTATTGAAGCGCGCGCTAGGAGACACTCCATGAACGAATTCGAATACCTCCGCCAGATGCGCTCGCTGCGCAGGCCCGTGTCGCCCTCGCGCGACCTGTGGGCTGCCATCGACGGGCGCCTGGACGAAACACCGGCTACCCGGTCACGCCATCTGTGGACGCGGCGCCTGGCCGTGGCCGCCGCCATCTTCGGTGTGGCGATCTTTTCCGGCTCCATCGCCCTGCGGCTGGCCGCCCCGGAAAGCAGCAACGTCGCCAGCAGCACGCACTGGAAGCCCGACGATCCCCGCCTCACCGGCGCTGCCGTGGAACTTGCCACCGCGCATAGCGAGCTGACGCAGGCCATGCACGACTCACCCGATTCCCCGGCCCTGCGCCGGATCCTTGACCGTACCCAGCGCCAGCAGGAACGCCTGCGCCAACTCGACCGCCAGGCCGGCTAAGGCCGCAGGAGAACCCCATGAAGATCATCCACTACACGCCCCTGCTGCTCGCCCTGGCCATCGGCCAGGCCATGGCCGACACGCCGATCAACCTGAGCGCCGCGGCTCGCCCCGACGCGCATGTCAGCATCGACAACGTCAAAGGCGAAGTCACCGTCACCGCCTGGGACAAGCCGCAGGTGGAAGTATCAGGATCCCTCGGCAGCGGCGCCCGGCCGCTGAAGATCGAAGGCGACGACCGCAACCTGGACATCAAGGTGTCAGGCAGCGAGGAAGGCCGCTGGTTCAACTGGAAATCCGACAACCGCATGGGTTCCACCACGCTCAACGTCCGCGTGCCCAAGGGCGTTTCGCTGGATATCAATGTCGTCAGCGCACCGGTGACCATCGACGGCCTGGACGGCGGCAAGGTCAACGTGGAGAGCGTGAGCGGCCGTGTGCGCATGAATGCACGCACCAGCAGCATCAACTTCAATACCGTCAGTGGCAGCATCGACCTGGGCGGCCATGTCGGCGACGCGGAACTACAAACGGTAAGCGGTGATATCACCGCGCCATCCGTGGGCAGCATGCTGAAGGCCGAAACAGTTTCCGGCCACATGAACATCAACGGCGGTCCCTACCGCAAGGCGGAACTGAGCACCGTATCGGGTGATTTGCAACTCGGCGGCGGCATCGAAGGCGACGGCAGCATCAACATCGACTCGATGAGCGGCGACGTGCAGATATCGGTGCCGGGCAACCTGTCGGCAAAGATCACCGCCAACACCTTCAGCGGGCAGCTGCGCAGCGATTTCGGCGAAGCGAAGAAGGGCGATGAAGGCCCGGGCAGCGAACTCGATGCCACCGCCGGTAACGGACGCGGCAAGCTGCACGTGGAAACTTTCTCAGGCGACCTGAAGATCCGCAAGGGCCAGTAAGGCCTAGAGATCCTGGTGGTACTGCACGTACGGCGTACGCGACTGGTCGGGCTCGGGACCGGCGGCGGGTGTCGGTGCAGCGCCACTGGACCACACGTTCTGTGCACCGATGCTCAGCTGGCCCTTCCAGGGCAATTTCACCGTGACGCCAAGGTCGATCGCACTCCAGCGGCGATCGGCATTGAGCTGGTTGATCGCCCCGGCTTCCGGCTGCATCACGCGACCGACGATGCTGCCCGACAGCGGGCCGCGATCCACACCAAGGCTCAGGGCTTTCTGGTCGACTGTGCTGATACCCAGCAGGTTGCCCGGCAGCAGCCGAATGCGGCCGACACTGGCACCGACATCAAGACCCGATTTGCCGTCGAACGGCACGCGTCCCTGGGCATTGATCTGGGTGCTGCTGCCAAGGGCCGAAAGCGGCAGTCCATTCGCCGTCCATGCGCCTGGCGTACCAGGCAGGACACGCGGCAGCGTGGCGTCGGAAGGACGCGACGAACCCACGCCCAGTCCAAGGCTATAGCCGGAAATGTTGTAGGACGCGCCGATTTCGCTGGCGATGATGCGCGGCGGGGTGCCGCCGGCAACACATGCGGCGTTGTTGGGCATCGCGCAGGCATCGGCGGTATTGACCCACGAGTGATCGGTGACGCCGGCATGGGCCGTGAGATTCTTGCCCAAATCGTAATTCAGGCGAGTGGAAAGTGCCTGGGAGGCATCGACCGCGCTGAAGGTGATCGGGTTGATTTCACTACCCACGCGGCTATTGCTCGATTCCGCTTGCAGGGCCACCATGCGGCCATCAGGGGCGCGCCACAGGGGTACCGCTACACCGGGGCCGACTTCGGCCATGCGGTCAGGCGGCTGGTTCAGCAATTTTGCCGCATCCGTGCCTGGATTTGCGCCGGCCACGGTCTGACCCGCGGCCGCAAGCGGCAGCGAAATCAACAACATGGCGATGGAACGGCGCAATGAGAACACGTCGGAAATGGGTCCCGGTTGTCGGGCCACCCTCCCCCACGGACGGCAGCAACCCGAATATACCGCGTTTTACAAATAACTAACAGTCCCCTGACTCAAGTTGGGGCCAAGATAGTCGAAAAAGACAGAGGGGAAGCTCCGTTGGTTCCCCCCGTTTCGCCCTTTTTCCTCGCCTTCGGGGAAAGACGCGGATATAAACTGAATCCTACCTATCCGGGACCCAGGCTCGCATGACGCTCGCCTCGACAACCAGCGCCGAACTCAGCCCCTTCCAGGGGCTGCCGGACGATGTCCCGCGCGAGGCCATCGAGCAATTGTTCGCGGCCGTGGACATGGCAGCCGTTCGCGACATAATCGAAGAAATTGCCCGTCAATCGCTGCCTGATGCCGTTGTCTACTGGCGGGCAGGCGAAAGCACCGACGAGTTTCGGGAAAGTATCGACCTGCTGCTGGCTGAGGATACCCACGGCAAGCGTGAACTGCGCGTGGCCTCCCCACTGGATGCTGGCGCCGATCCGGGCTGGGGCGAAAAAATCGACTGGCTGGGACGTCTTGCCGCAGCCCGTCTGCGCCAACTGGGCGAAACCGCCAACCTGTACGAGGCTATCTCCCGCCTTGCGCTGGCAGAACGCCTGCAGCGCGCGCTCTATGCGATTGCCGAACAGGCCAGCGCCGAGCACAACATGAAGGACATGATGAGCGCGCTGCACGCGATCGTCGGCAGTCTCATGTATGCGGAAAACTTCTTCATCGTGCTGTACGACGCGCAGAACGAAACCGTGCGCTTCGCGTACTTCGTCGATTCGGCCGACCCTGACATCCCTGACCACGAAGCCGTGGCGCCGCTGGGCACGATCGAACACAGCCTTACCTGGTACCTGCTGAAGAATGGCCGCCCGATGATGGGCGCCAGCGAAGACCTCGAGCAACGCATCGAAGGCCCGCACCGTCGGCAGGGTCCCTCCTGCGCCGACTGGCTCGGCGTGCCGATGAAGCGCGGCGAACGCGTGGTGGGCGCGCTGGTGGTGCAGAGTTACCGCGACGACACGCGCTACACCGAAAATGACCGGGAACTGCTGGCCTACGTGGCACAGCATGTGCAGACCGCCCTGGAACGCCGCCAGGCGCACGAGGAACTCGAACGCCGTGTGGCCACGCGCACCGCGGCGCTGCGTGAGGCCAACCGGGTGCTGCGCCAGCAAGTGCTGCAGCGCCAGCGTGGCGAGCGTCTGCAGTCGGCGCTGTTCCGCATTGCCGAGCTCACCAACGCCTCGGAAAGCCTCGAAAACTTCTACGCCGCCGTACACCGCGTGATCGGCGGCCTGCTGTATGCGCGGAATTTCTATATCGCGCTGCTCACCGATGATCAGTCCAGGCTCAGCTTCCCCTACTCCGTGGACGAGCTCGACCGCGCGCGCAACCAGCGCGAACTGGGCCGCGGCCTCACCGAATACGTCCTGCGCAGCGGCAAGGCGCTGCTCGCCGACCGTGATGAAATCGATCGCCTGCACCGCGAGGGCATCCTGGTGGCCTCGGGCGCGCGCTCGTTGCACTGGCTGGGCGTGCCGCTGATCTGGGGCGAACGCTCGATGGGCGTGCTGGCGGTACAAAGTTACTCGCCCGAGCACACCTACAGCCCGCGCGACCAGGAACTGCTTACGTTCGTCAGCTACCACGTGGCCAACGCGCTGCAGCGCAAGCACACCACCGAATCGCTCAAGCAGGCCTATGCCAGCCTGGAGCGCCGCGTCACCGAGCGTACGCGCGCGCTGGCGCTGGCCAACCGCGACCTGCGCGAACAGATTGCCGAACGCGAGCGCGTCGAGCGCCGCCTGAAGTACGAAACGCTGCACGATTCGCTGACGGGCCTGCCCAACCGCACCTTGCTGCTGCAGCGCCTGGACCAGGCCCTGTCGCACTACCATGCCAACACGGCCGAAACCTTCGCGGTGCTCTTCGTCGACCTCGACCGTTTCAAGGTGATCAACGATTCGGTGGGCCACCTGGTGGGTGACGACCTGCTGTTCCAGGTGGGCGGGCGCATCCGCGCATGCCTGAAGACCCGCGATGTGGTTGCGCGCCTGGGCGGGGACGAATTCGCGGTGCTTGCCGAGGGCATCACCGAGCCTGCGCAGGCGATGCAGATTGCCGAACGCATCATCCAGGAACTGCAAACGCCCTTCCGCCTGGGCGCCAAGGAGATCTTCACCTCCGCGTCCATCGGCATCGCCATGCCGGGCCCCGACTACCAGCGCCCGGAAGATCTCCTGCGCGATGCGGATTCGGCCATGTACCGTGCCAAGGACGAAGGCCGCCACCGTGCCGCCGTGTTCGACGACGGCCTGCGCCGCGAGGCGCTGAGCCTGCTGGAGCTGGAAGGCGACCTGCGCCGCGCGCTGGGCCGCAATGAATTCGTACCCTTCTTCCAGCCGGTGGTGGAACTCGAGGACGGCCGCATCGTCGGCTACGAGGCGCTGATGCGCTGGCGCCATCCCGAGCGCGGCCTTCTGGCCCCCGGTGAGTTCCTCAACGTGGCCGAGGAAACCGGCTGCGCGGAGGCCATCGACTGGCAGATCTTCGAGCAGGTGTGCCGGCAAGCCCGCGCGCTCACGCGCGATGAAGGCTTTGTCAGCATCAACGTATCGGGTCGCCATTTCCGCTCACCCGACCTCGACGAACGCTTGCTGGCGCTCTTTGCCGAACACAACGTGCCACCGCGCACGATCCGTGTGGAAGTGACCGAACGTGCGCTGCTTGAGAACCCCGCGCAGGTGAAGAGCATCCTGAACAACCTGCGCGACAAGGGTGTTGGCATTGCCCTTGACGATTTCGGCACGGGTTATTCGAGCCTGAGCTACCTGCACCAGTACCCGATCGAAACGTTGAAGATCGACCGCTCGTTCGTGATCCAGCTCAGCGACGAAAACGACAGCCAGGGAGCAGCCGTGGTCCGCGCCATCCAGGCGCTGGCCGATTCGCTGAAGATGCAGGTGATCGCCGAAGGCATCGAAACACCGGTACAGCGCGCAGCGCTCATGCGTGTGGGCTGCAAGTTCGGACAGGGTTTCCTGTTCGCCCAGCCGGCACCGGCCACCACCTGGCTGCACTCCCCGGGCAAGATCAGCGCCTGACGGCGCCGGTCAGTGCGACATCGCGTCGGGCGGTGCCAGGCCATTGATCTCGACACGGCGATCGGGCGCCAGGCATTCGGACAAGGCCTTGCCCTTCTTCTTCCCGCACTCGGCCACGGGCTCTTGCTCGCCCTTGCCGATTGCCGTGATGGTGTCGGCAGGCACACCGCCCTCCACAAGGTACCTGCGCACGGTCTCCGCGCGTCTTTGCGAAAGCCTGAGGTTGTTCTTCGCCGTACCGATGCGGTCACTGAAACCCACGACGGAAAGATCATGGAACTGGGTGGGCACCTGCACCGATAACAGCATGATGTCCAGGCGTTCGCGGCCGGCGGGCGTGAGCTTTGCCGATCCCGGCGCGAATGCCGCATCGCTGGAAAGGGTGACCGGCGGCATGGGCGCCAACGGGAGGGGCAGCGCGGCTGCGTTCGAGGCGACCGGCGTCTGCACCGTCGGCGCCGGCGTGGAGGAATCCGCAGCGGCAACTGGCGTCGGCGCCGGTGGCGCGGGTGTTGGCGCAACCGGCGTCGCAGGTGTCGACGCAGGCGACGGCAGCGGGGTCTGGCTGGTAGCGGCAAGCACGGCGTCACTGGCCGGCGACGCGGTCGCGGTTGCGGTTGCAGGCGTGGATGCCGAAGCAGGTGCGACAGCCGTTGCCGGTGCCGTTGCCGAAGTTGCGGGTGCCGCGACGGTTGCACTTGCGACAGGGCCGACCGCTGGCGACGCGATCGGGGCCGGCGTCGGGGTCGGGGTCGGGGTCGGGGTCGGGGCCGAAGCTGCCGGTGCAGGAGCAGTCGTCGATGCCGGCGCGGAAGGCGCGACAACGACCGGCGCCTTGGGCTGCCATGTGGCTACAGGAGGTACCTGCGTTGCCTTGGCAAGCAGAGCCGCCTGGCACCCATCGGGCTGCCAGTGCATGTCGCTCACGCGGTCGTCCGCGTCGAACGCCACCAGGAACTGGCACTGCTGTACCTGGTCGGCCTCGTCGCGGTAGTTGAAAACGTAGTTCCAGTGCGGTGCATCCATGCCTTCCTGGAAATGCGGCATGCCGATCAGGGCGTATACCTGCGAGCGCGCCAGTCCCGGCTGCACCTGGGCGAGCCTGGAGGTGTCGACGAAGACGCCTCCGGGAATGGCCGCACTGGCAGGGTCTGGGAACGTGATGGCGGGCTCCGCCGGAGCGGAAGACGCGCGCCTGGGAGCCTGCGCGCACGCTGCGAGCGACCCGATGACCACGAACGCAAGCAGGAACTTCGTCCCGGTCGCGCGCCATGACGACGTGCGCCCCGTTCCCTGGGTCACTTCATCCTTCCCACATGCCTGCCCCGATGTTGACGCCACCGTCACTCCGCGAATTCGTCGTTAAGTTGAGGTTATACACCCAGCGGCCATTCCCGGAAATCAACGACACGCCATAGGCATGCCGACCTACCCGGCACCCGACTGACGCGAACGATCAGGTGGATGCGAGGGCCGTGGATGGTAATCGGCTTCGCGATCACCTGGCGTCGCCGTCGGAACGATGTTTGCCAGCACCGTGGCATCGCGTTTGCGGCGGTGGTGGCGACGCCATCCCACCACTTCGAGCAGCAGCAAGGCAAGCACCACGGCACCAGCTATCCAGCTCCATGGCCGCCTCCAGAAGCGCACACCGCCATCGTCCTGTTCGGCGACTGCGGCGGTCGCACCACCCTTGGATGTCGACGCGGGCGCTCCGGTGGATATCGTCACCGCGGCAGCAGAAGGCGCAACGACAGGCGCCCTGGCAGGCAAGGGTGGAGCTTGCTGGCGGGGTGTCGTGGCGACCTTCGGCGCCGATGGCGCAGGCGTTGCGCGATTTGCCGGGCGCGGCAGTTGCCTTGGCGCGGTGATGTCGTGGGACGAGGATGCA
Organism: Pinirhizobacter sp.; assembly: GCF_036499745.1. Classification (NCBI taxonomy): domain Bacteria; kingdom Pseudomonadati; phylum Pseudomonadota; class Gammaproteobacteria; order Lysobacterales; family Rhodanobacteraceae; genus Pinirhizobacter; species Pinirhizobacter sp. The sequence continues at coordinate 77,609 of NZ_DASYDG010000057.1, read as the reverse complement.
GGTCGGGTCGCTGCGGCGCCGCCTTCGTGTTCGGACCGGACAGGCTTCTCGGGCAACGGTGCCATCGTGCTCCGCCGGGATGGTTTGACCGGTGTGGATGCCTGCGCTTTCGCCGTCGTCGCTGCCCGAGCCGGGGCATGGGCCTTCGGCTGGGTGTATTGGGTCATCGTGCCGGTGAGGTCGTCGAGCTGGGTTGCCGTCTTCTGGCCGAATGCCGGCGCGGCTACCGCGGCAGCCATGCACGCCAGCCACACGCTCCTGGCGGCGCCTGCGCGCCTTCCGGACGATCCGCCCGTTACCTTCCCCATGGTTGCCTTCCCGCCCCGCCTTGCCACCGTTGGTGCAAGTACAGCGTCATTGACTACCAATCGCAAGTCGCGGGGAAAGCAATCAATCTCCGGCGATTTCGCCCTGCTGGCTGCGGACCAGGGTGGCACGCGGCAATTCGCCGAAAGTTTGCCGGTAATGCTCGGCGAAACGCGACAGGTCCCACATGCCGCAACTCAGCGCCACCGACTTCACCGAACGACGGCTGGCGTCGGCCTCCATCAGGCTGCGATAGGCCGCGCAAAGACGCAGCAGTGACAGGAAGCGATTGGGTGGGATGCCGACCAGGTCGTCGAAGGCGTAACGCAACGCACGCTCGCTGGCCCCGGCCGCATTGCATAGTTCCTGGATGTAGATGTCGCGGCGCAGGTTCGCCCGCATGAAGTCTTCCACGCGTCGCACCGTGACGTAGTGCGCCCGGCGGCCGCGGGTGGGAACCGGGCGCTCCTCGGCGGTGGCGCCAAGCGTCGCCGCCAGGTGCCGTCGAAGCAGTGGCGTCACCAGCTCGCCTGCAGGTTCGCCGCTCTCCAGGCGGGCGCGCAGCTCGTCGTAGCCATCACCAAGCGATCGGGCCTCTCCCGAGTGACCGGCGATGAACATGCGCAGGCGATGGGCGGTGGGCTCCGGATTGTCGGGCGACAATGCGGCGAATTCCGTGCGCAGGGTGGTTGCGGGCAGCAGCATCAATGTCCAGCGGCAACCGGCAACCAGCAGCAACTCGCTACTACCTTCGGCGAGCACCGTGGCCACCGAACCTGGTTCCAGCCCCACGCCGTGGCACCAGCTCTGCGGTGCGGTGTCATGGATGTAAGCCACCAGGCTCGTGTCCTCGGGCATGGTGAAACTGGCCCGGAATGAGAACCCATAGCAGCCGGTGATCAACACGCAATCGCCCGCTTGTTGCGTAACCACTTCACCTTCCAGTGCCGCGGCTCCCAACAGCACCACATCTGCCTCGCAAACGCCCAACACCGCCGATACTCCGGCCAGGTCGAACGAGCGCACCACGCCTCCCCCGTCGCTGATTTCCCCACCCACGCGCGTTGCTCCATTCAGGCTGTGGCACCGTAGAATTTATAGGAGCAAACACCTGGGTGTATAGCTGCACGAATTCGGCAACTACCCGGGCTGATTTAAGTCGTAGCCCACGGTCTTGAGCCTGGTTCCGGCTGCTCCGGGTAAATACCCCTGCTGGGGCCCCCCGGCGAGCCAATATCCGGCTGCTGGCTGCCGGCAGGACCAAATCGGACGGAAAAATCGCCCCGGCGGCGTGGCGGACAGGTGTCGCACCCATTAAAGTATGGATTCAGGTGCCGTTTCAGTGCGAAATGGCCGCAGGGAATCCGCATGACACGAAAGGCCATGACAACCGCCTCCAAGCTGGCTGCCTGCCTTGTGCTGGCCCTTGCCCCCGTGGGCATGGTTTTTGCCGCCAAGCATGCCCCGGCCCCGCGGCCCCCGGCAGCCGCGCCAGCAGCGGCCCCGGCCGACGTGCCCACCGGCCCGTCCCAGATCAGCGGTGCCACGGCCGACGAACTGCGGCGCCTGGTCGATGAACACGCGCTTTCGGAACTGCGCCGCACCGCCAACGGCAGCTACGCCGCAAGCCTGCTGTTCGATGCCGACCACCTGGTGTACTACGTGGTGCTGTCGCACAACGCCGAGTACTGGCGCGTGATCAAATCAGACGTGGTGGCCGACGCCGAGCGCGTCTACCGCACCTTCGCCCAGCAAAGCGAGCAACTGGCCCAGACCGACATCGACACCGTGCGCCTGGAGGCCGGTCGCAAGTACGGCGAGAAACTCCTGAGCCTGAACCAGCAGCGGCTGGCCAAGTTGCAGGAAGATGCCCAGCACCGGCAGCAGCAGGCCACGCAGGTGGCCGCGATGCAGCAGCAGGCCAAGGCACAGGCCACCTCGCTAAGCACGGACCTGCGCAGCACCCGTGCACAACTGGAACAGGTACAGCAGAACATCCGCACGCTCGAGGCTCAGCAGGCCGACCCCCTGCTCACCCTGCCCGAGGCACCGGCGCCGACCACGGCACCGGCCCCGACGCCGGCAGAGCCGGCCCACCAGCCCTGATGCCCTGAGGTTTACTGCAGCCGCGTCGGCGCCGCCGGCACGGCCGCGGGATCGGCGGCAAGCACCTGCTCGGCGTCCACCTTGTCGAAGGTGTAGCGCTGCGCACAGAACTCGCAGATCACCTCGATCTCGCCGTCACGGGCATCGAGCGCGGCCTGCACTTCCTCGCGCCCCAACGATCGCAACATCGCCTGCACACGCTCGCGTGAACAGCTGCAGCCAAAGGCAAGCATGCGTGGCTCGAACAGACGCACGTTCTCTTCGTGATACAGACGGAACAGCAATTCTTCCGGGCGCGTGGTGGCAAGTTCCGCCAGGGTCAATGTGTTGGTCAGGTGGCTGACGCGATTCCATGCATCGTCGTCCGACACACCGCCATGGCCGCCTTCGCCAGGCATCTTCTGCAACATCAGGCCCACCGCGTGATCGCCATCGGCCACCAGCATGATGCGCGCGGGCAACTGCTCCGATTGCATGAAGTACCCCTCCAGCGCCTGGGCCAGTGAAGGTTTGTCCAACGACACCAGTCCCTGGTAGCGCTGGCCACGCTCGGCACTGCCGATGGTGATGGCCATCAGCGCGTTCTCCATCGCACCCAGGTCCAGCGACCCGGGAAGCGGATCGTTCCAGCGGGCCAGTCCGCGCAGGCGGCCCTGGTCGGCGCACTCGGTAAAGAGCAGGCGCAGCGGGCCGGAACTCTTGAACTCCACCGACAGCGTGCCCTCCAGCTTGATGTTGCCCGTCAATAGCGCGCTGGCGGCCAGGCTCTCACCCAACAGGCTGCGCAACGGCGCCGGATAGTCGGCACGCGAGGCTACTTCGCGCCAGCTGGAGCCCAGGCGCACAAGCACGCCGCGCACACCGGCCTCCTCAAGCAGGAAGCGGTAAAGGACATCATCAGTGGGGAAGGTGGGTGTATCTGTCACGTCGGTCTCCGGCAAGCACGCTAACGTGGGGGCGGGCAGCTTCGATGGCAACCTTCCCGCCCGGCCACGACGGCCCTACGTATACTCTGCCTCATCCTCCGCCCGGCCAATCCATGCCCACGCATTCACGACCTTTCTGGATTCGCTTGCTGCGCATGGCCGGACTGGCCCTGCTGGCCTTCGTGGCGGTCTCCTGGCTGGCCGTGCTGGTGATGCGCTTCGTGCCGCCGGTGACTTCGGCGATGATGCTTGAGCGCCGTATCGAGGCCGCTGTCACGAGTGAGCCGAATTTCCATTTCAGCCACCGCTGGGTGCCGGCCAGTGAAGTGACGCCGCTGGTACCGCTGGCCATGGTAGCCGGCGAGGATCAGAAATTCCCTTTCCACCATGGCTTCGACGTCGACGCCATCCAGGACGCCATCGATGCGGCGGACGAAGGTAAACGGCTTCGTGGCGCCAGCACCATCAGCCAGCAGGTGGCGAAGAACCTTTTCCTGTGGAATGGCCGCAGTTTCATCCGCAAGGGGCTGGAGGCGTATTTCACCGTGCTGCTGGAGCTGACATGGCCCAAACGGCGCATCGTGGAGGTGTACATGAACATCGTGGAGCTTGGTAACGGCATCTACGGCGTGGGCGCGGCCAGCGACGCGTTCTTCCATGTGCCGCCCTCGCGGCTGTCGACGACGCAGGCGGCCATGCTGGCCGCGGTGCTGCCCAATCCACGGCGCCTGCGCGTGGACAGGCCCAGCGCTTATGTCATGCGGCGCACCGCGTGGATCACCCAGCAGATGTCGCAGCTGGGAGGCCCTGCCTATGTCACTTCGAATCATCCCGTACCACGACAAGGACGCTAACCGATGACGGAACTCACTGTGCTGGTCCCGGCCTATAACGAAGCCGATGGTCTGCCCGACTTCCATGCGCGGCTGGCGGCCGTGCTCGACACGATGCCCGGCACGGTGCGGGTGCTTTACGTCGACGACGGCAGCAGCGACCTCACGTGGGCTGCCATCACGGCACTGGGCGCCGCCGATGCGCGCGTCACGGGCCTGCGCCTGTCGCGGAACTTCGGCAAGGAAGCGGCGATGACCGCCGGCCTGGACAACGTCGACGCCGACGCGGTGGTGGTGATCGACGCCGACCTGCAAGACCCTCCTGAAGTGATTCCGGCGCTGGTGGAGCGCTGGCGCGCCGGGTACGACGTGGTCTATGCCACACGCCACACGCGCGAGGGTGAAAGCCGTTTCAAGCGCCTGACCTCGGCGGCGTTCTATCGCGTGATGGAAAAGCTCTCCGATACCCCCGTGCCCCGCGACACCGGAGACTTCCGCCTGTTGTCCCGCCGCGCCGTGGAAGCCCTACGCCAGTTGCGCGAGCGCCAGCGCTTCATGAAGGGCCTGTTCACCTGGGTGGGCTACCGACAGACCGCCGTGGTCTACGACCGGCAGTCCCGCCACGCCGGCAAAACCAAGTGGAACTACTGGCGCCTGTGGAACCTCGCCATGGAAGGCATCACCTCGTTCTCCACCGCACCGTTGCGGCTGGCCACCTGGGTAGGCGTGAGCGCTGCCTGCCTGGCCTTTCTTTACGGCCTGTGGGTGATCATCAAGGTGCTGGCCTTCGGCGATCCGGTACGTGGCTATCCCACCTTGATGGTGGTGATCCTGTTCCTGGGCGGCGCACAATTGCTGGCCCTGGGCGTGATCGGTGAATACGTGGGCCGCAACTATGCCGAGAGCAAGGCAAGGCCGATTTATTTCATCGAAGACCGGCTCGCTTCACATGGCGATAACGGAGCCGGCCACGCGCCGGACTAGACTGATTCCATCGTTCCACGCGGAGGGGCAGGACATGCAGCAAGTCAAGCATCTGTTGCAGGGCAAGGGTAGCGAGGTATTCGCCGTCGCCCCGGACGCGCCGGTTTACGAGGCCATCCGAGCCATGGCTGAGCACTTTGTGGGCGCGCTGGTGGTGCTCAGGGGCAGCGAGCTGGTAGGCGTGATCTCCGAGCGCGACTACGCCCGGAAAGTGATCCTGCAGGGCAAGTCGTCCGCGCAGACGGCGGTGGACGAAATCATGACCACGCCGGTGATGACGGTGGGCCTGGACAACACCGTGGATGAATGCATGCGCCTTTGCACCGACGGCCGCATCCGCCACCTTCCGGTGGTACATGGGGGCAAGGTGGTGGGGGTGGTGTCCATCGGGGACCTGGTCAAGGCAGTGATCGACGACCAGGCTCATGAAATCGACCAGTTGCAGCGGTACATCGCTTCTTAGAAATATCGAACGCCGCGCAGCATCAAGCCGCGCGGCGTGTGTCGATGTCTGCTTCAGGCAGGAGATCGGGCGACGTACCGGCCCTGTGGCTGATCCAGGTGGCCACCAGCGAGCCACACATGGAGATCAGCGCCATGCCGGCGACACCCACGCCCAACGCACGCAGGCCCACGACGCCTGAGGTCACCAGGACATCGCCCAGCCGCCAGACGGCGGTCTCGACGAAATTCTTGCCCTTGTATCGTTCTTCGCGTGCCACGCGCGTGTACAGCACGTCACTGGCGGGCTTGGTCATGCCGTAGGCCATACCGCGGGTGACCACCTGCATGATGGTGATCACGGACACCGACACCGCCACTGCGCCACTGAACCACGGCAGCGGGAAGGCCAGCACGAAGCCGCTGGCGGCGGCCACCCACAACAGCAGCAGCACGTTCACCACCGAGGGGATGATCAGCCCCCACGTCGCGCCCAGGCGCACCAGCACCCACCGGGTGATGGTGAATTGCATCAGGGCGCCGAAGAGGTTGATGGCCAGGTCCAGGCGCGAGTAGAACTGCGTGATGGCCACCTTGTCGTGCATCGTCGCATGCACGGCGTCGGCGACCAGCGCATAGGCCAGGGTGCCGATGCCGTCGCTGAGCAGCATCAGGATGGCCATGTTGCGAAGGAAGGGCTGCGACCACGCCGCCCGTATGCCTGCCAGCAGGGAGCCGCCGATGGCCACGTCCTCCACCACGGCGGCGCCCTGGCGCGGCGGTTGCCGACTTGACATCCAGAGCAGGCAAACCAGCGCCAGCGCCAACATGCATGCCGATACCACCAGCAGGGGCGCGATGCCCACGACCGATACCAGGGTGGACGTAATCACGGGGCCGAACAGCGCGCCGCCCATGCCGCCCATGGCGATGATCGGGAAGACCGCACGGGCACGGACGCTGTCGTAGATGTCCGCCATGAAACTCCAGAACAGCGACACCACGAACACGTTGAACACCGTGGTCCAGACGAAGAACACGATGCCCAGGTTCCGGGCACCGATGCGGTCCTGGGCCAGGAAGGCCGGGACGAACGCCACCAGGCAGGCGATGAAGAAGCTGTAGCTCCAGGCCAGGAGCGGGGCACGCCGGAACCGGGACACCATGTAGCCGAAGAGGGGTGCAAGGAGCAGGGTGGCTACGAACACGGCAATATAAAACGCCGGAAGCGCGGTGGAACCCACCGCACCGATCAGCTGGTCGCGCACCGGGCGGATGATGTAATACGCCGTAAGCACAAGGAAAAACGCCAGAGCTGGCAACCACGGCAGGCCTTCACGGCTGGTGGCTCCAGTGGCCGGTCGCTCAGAAGTCATGCGATCAGGAATTTCCACGGGCGTTACGGCGCAGACTATCACGCCGGATGCGACACACCGGGCGCTGAACGGATCGAAACCGTACGTTGTTACAGACGCCGAAGTCGCCCACAATGCCGGTGCGGCTCTTGCTCGCAGCCCTTGTCCCCGCCGGTCGCCTTTCCCGCATGCCATCACGTTTCAGCCTGCTCTTCGCACTTGCCGCCCTGCCCGCCACCGTGGCCCTGGCGGCGCCCCCACCCGCCCCCGCTGTTGTCGTCCACGCCGATCCGCAGGCAGCCCACCTGCCGCCGGAGCGCGTGAAGGAGACGATCGAGAACTACAAGGGGTGGCTGGATACGGTTCAATCGCGCGATGCCGTGGCGGGCCTGGCCACTGCCGTGGTGGTGGACGACAAGGTCGTCTTCGAACACACCATCGGCTACGCGGATGCGGCGACCAAATCGCCGGTGCTGCCCACCACGGTGTTCCGCCTGGCCTCGCTGTCCAAGGCTTTCGCCACCGCCGTGACCGGCATCCTGGTGCACGACGGCCGGATGAGCTGGGACACCAAGCTGGTCGATGCCCTGCCCTTCTTCAAATTGAAGGACATGCAGGCGGCGCAGAAGGCCACGGTGCGCGACATCCTGGGCCAGCGCCTGGGGTTGCCCAGGAACACTTACGACAACATGCTCGAGGACAACATGTCCTATGAGGACCTCGTCCGAAAGCTCGACGAGGTGGACCTGGCCTGCGGTGTCGGCCAGTGCTACGGCTACCAGAACGTGGCTTTCAGCCTGATCGGCGATGTCGTCTATGCGCAGACGGGCGATTTCTTCTACCGCCAGGTGGAACGCCGCGTGTTCGCGCCGCTGGGCATGGACACCGCCAGCTATGGCCGTGATTCACTGGAGGCCAGCGCCAGCTGGGCGCGCCCCCATCGCGCGGCCGGCCACGGCTGGATCTCGTTCGAGCCGAAGGAAAACTATTACCGCGTGGCCCCGGCCGCGGGTGTGAATGCATCCATCCGCGACATGGAGCAGTGGCTGATCGCGCAAATGGGTGGGCATCCGGATGTACTGCCGTCCTCGGTGCTCGATGTATTGCACGCGCCGGAGGTGTCCACGCCGTCGGAACTGCGCGCCACGCCCTGGCGCGCTGCGCGCCTGACCTCAGCTGACTACGCACTGGGCTGGCGCGTCTACACCTATGCCGGGGAAACCCTCGTGTTCCATGCAGGCGCGGTGGAAGGCTACCGCACGATGATCGCTTTCTTCCCCAAATACCACGCCGGCGTTGTCACGCTGTGGAACTCCACGGGCCCCGTGCCATCGGGGCTGATGCCGATGGTGCTCGATGGCCTGATCGGTGCGCCGCACGTCGATTGGGCCGGCGTGGAGGGCGCCGCACCGACGCGTATCGTGCCGGCGATCGCCACCAAGGCCCGTGGCAAGGCGTCGAAGGGTAAGGCTACCGCTGCGGCGGCCCGGTCGCATGGCAAGGGCAAGCCCGCGGCGACGGCTTCGAAGAAGCGGGCGGGCAAGGCCCGCGCCACCAACACGGCTCAGAAGAAGAAGGCGCCGGCCAACGACGACTAGCGGCCGAGCTTGAACTCGATCCGCCGGCGCATCGTTACCGGCATCGGCTCACCGTTGCGCGTGGCCGGGGTGAATTCCCACTTGCTCACCGCGTCGATCGCCGAACGGTCGAACACATGCTTGGGCTGCGCATCGACGATGCTTACGGCATCCACACCGCCGGTACCGCTGACGGTGAACTCCACGTCCACCCAGCCTTCCTGGTTGGCGCGCTGCGCCGCCGTCGGGTAGCGCGGGTTGACGCGATGCGTGAGCACCGCGTCGGTGATCTTGACGTCATCGCTGGGCGTGGCATGTGTGACCGCGGCGACGTTGCCCGTGGCGGCGCCCGGAGCCGTCGCCCGCGGCGCCGCAGCCTTGGTGGCGGCGGCAGCGGCCTGCTGACGTGCGGTTTCGGCGGCGGCCTGCTGCTCTGCCAGGGCGCGCGCCGCGGCTTCCTTCTGTTGCTGTTGGGCCAGCGCCGCCTGACGCTGCTGGTCGAGCAGCTGTTGCTGCTCGCGATCGAGCGTCTTGCGCTGCGCGTCGAGCTTCGAGCGCAGGATGGTGAGCGTGTAGTTTTCCGGATCGGCCTTGGCCAGCAGGTCGATCTCGCGCTGGGCTTCGGCGAAGTCGCGCTGGTTGATCGCGGATTCCGCGGAACCGGAGGCAAAGGTGAACGTTTCGCGCAGCGCGTCGGCGGCCACGGCGTTGCCCGGTTGGCGCTCGAGCGCCTTCAGGTAGAACTCGTAAGCGTTGTTGCCCGCCGGTGCCACCAGGCGGCGATCGTTCATCGCCTTGCGGGCTTCGGAAAGCAGCTGGTCGACGCTGAGACGGTCCACGTCGGTGGGTGCGGCCACGCTGGTGGCGGCTGCCGGAGCCTGTCCAACGGTGGGTGCGCCGTTGATCTGCTCCACCGCTGCCTTGTTGGGCAGGTACACCAGGAAGTAGGCGGCGACGGCGAGGGCGAAGAACACCGCGATCACGGCGATGAGCATCTGGCTGGTCGAACCGCGGACCAGGCGTGGTGCGAAAACCGGACGACGCTTATGCATGTGCTCTCACCACCGACTTAAGGTATGGATGGAACGTGAAGGTCGATGCCGGCAAGGGCGCTGGGGAAAATCCGTACAGGCCATGCCGGGCAACGGTGCGCCTGGCATCCATCGCAACGCGCGACCTGGCATGTTTCCCCTTGCAAAGCCCCCTGTGGCTCTCCCCGCCGCGCGCCCAAAGGCACGTCACGGACGCGTGAAGTAAACCGTAAAAACCGCTCCACGGCAAACCATCGGCCGGCGCGGCCATAACTTTAGCGCCGCATAAACGAAGCGCCCCGGCTTTGGGCCGGGGCGAAGGGCTTCGAAGTGCCCTCCCCGCGCTGGGCGTCGCGGGGAGGGAAAATTCGATCAATACGACTTCTAGTTATTTGGGTACCGCTTATTACTTCTTGACTTTGGCAGTGCGGGTGGCGCGAGCCACCTTGGCAGCGGCCGTCTTCTTCACGGCAGCCTTGCGCGGGGCCTTCCTGGCGGCTTTCTTGGCAGGGGCCTTCTTTACAGCCTTCTTAGCAGCAGTCTTGCGGACGGCCTTCTTGGCGGCAGTCTTGCGGACGGCCTTCTTGGCGGCCGGACGCTTGGTGGCCTTCTTGGCCGCCGGACGCTTGGTGGAGGCCTTCTTGGCGACGGTCTTGCGGACGGCCTTCTTGGCCGCGCTCTTCCTGGCAGTTTTCTTTGCAGTTTTCTTGGTCGTAGCCATAGTTCTCTTCAGCTCCTCATCGGTTGGCAGTGGTTGCCCAGTAAAAGCATGGAGGAACGCTTCGACGAGCAAGTCGCTATTCGTCGCGTGCCTCAAATTGTTCACTTGTCGGCGAGTGCGTTCGTCGGAAAGCAGTCGCAACACGTGGAGTGGAATCGATACCGTGATCTTCCGGACCGCACCCGCTTTGGAACCGTGTTCGACATACGCTGCGACGAATCTTCCTGTACCCATATCACCCGTTCCCCGTCAATTGTTGCAGAAGCTATTCCTGTCCATATCCGGTGTCAATCAATTTTGGCCATGAAATTAAGGCGTTGCGATTCCCCCTCGAGGGTCGCCAGGCCCCCTGCGAAGGGGTCGGGCGGTGTTTTCGCCTCACTATCGAAAGACGTATGGAAGTCCAAATGAAAATTGCCGCATTGTTGTCCTGTTACACGAAAACCCCTTTAATCAAGCGATTTTCGTGACAACGGCGTTTTGTGTTCAGCATTCGATTGCGTGGCATGCAGCATCGCCGATGCACGTCGCCGAACGTCCGCGAACGTCGTTCCAGGGCGATGAACGGTAGTCAACCGGGGCGTAAAAAAAAATTTCCGAAAAGTCCCTCCAGGCACCCCGGAGACACCCCGCGGGGGTGATCGGCGACTCTTCGATGGGTTCATGCGCGCCGGCCGGGCGATGCCCTGGCCGTCATCTCGCGCTGCATATTCGACACCGCCGCGAACACGACGGCGACCATCCACTCCGCGCAAATATTCCGCGCGCGGCGTGGATGGCGCGATGGAATCAGTCGTCGTTCTCGACAAGCTCGCCGTACGCGTCGGCGTCGAGGAGTTCTTCCAGTTCGTCACGGTTTTCCACCTTGACGCGGAAGATCCAGCCGTCGCCATAGGCGTCTTCGTTGATCGTTTCCGGCTTGTCGGTGAGGGCCTCGTTCACCTCGACGATTTCGCCGGACACCGGGGAATAGATGTCGGAGGCGGCCTTGACCGACTCCACCACGGCAACGCCGTTGCCGGTGCCGGCCTTCACCGTTGCGCCAACTTCCGGCAGCTCGACGTAGACCAGGTCGCCCAGCTGGGTCTGCGCGTGGTCGGAGATGCCCACGCGCACGGTGCCGTCGTCTTCGACGCGTGCCCATTCGTGGGATTTGAGGAACTTCAGGTCGCCTGGGATCTCGCTCATGGGGGTGCTCCTGGGGTTTTAGATCGGGCCGGATTGTAACCGGCGCCATGCTGGATCAGATGACGATGCCGTCCTGCGGCTTGCCGTCGCGGACGAAGGGATATTTGACGATGCGCACGGGCACTTCGCGGCCGCGGATGTCCACGCGCACATCGCCGGGGTCGCCCACCGGGATGCGGGCGAAGGCTACCGCGCGGTTGAGGGTGGGGGAAAAACTGCCGGAGAGGATCTCACCCTCACCGGCGGCGCTGAGCACCTTCTGGCCGTGCCGCAGCACGCCTTTTTCATCGAGCACCAGGCCGACCATGGTGCGCGGCACGCCTGCGTTCTTCTGTGCCTCGAGCGCGGCGCGGCCGATGAAGTCGCGACCCTCGTCGAGCGATATCGTCCAGCCGAGGTTGGCCTCCCACGGCGTGACGTCTTCGTCCATATCCTGACCGTAAAGGTTCATGCCGGCCTCGAGCCTAAGCGTGTCGCGGGCACCCAGGCCCGCGGGCGCGACGCCGGCGGCGGCCAGGGCCTGCCACAGCTCCACCGCACGGGTGTCCGGGACGATGATCTCGAACCCTTCCTCGCCGGTGTAGCCGGTGCGCGCCACGAACAGCGGGATGCCGTTGGGTCCCTCGACCTCGGCGGCGACGAACTTGCCCAGCTTTGCAACCTTCGCTCGGCTGTCCTCAGGTAACAGGCCCAGCACGGTGTCGCGGGCGGTCGGTCCCTGCACGGCGATCATGGCGAACTCCGGACGCTCGCGCACGGCCACGCCGAACGCCGTGGCCTGGCGTTCGATCCAGGTGAGATCCTTGTCGCGGGTGGAGGCATTCACCACCAGGCGGAAGAAATCCTCGCGCAGAAAATAGGCGATGAGGTCGTCGATCACGCCCCCACGCTCGTTGAGCATGCACGAATACAGCGCCTTGCCGGGCTTGGCCAGCTTGTCGATGTTGTTGGCAAGCAGATGCCGCAGGAACGGCCGCGTGGCCTCGCCGGTGAGGTCCACTACGGTCATATGGGACACATCGAACATGCCGGCGGCCTGGCGCACGGCGTGGTGTTCTTCGATCTGCGACCCATAGGCAATGGGCATGTCCCAGCCACCGAAGTCCACCATGCGGGCGCCGAGCTCGCGATGCGTGGCGTTGAGGACGGTTTTCTGGGTCATCGACTTGGGCTCGATTGCTTGGGGAAGCAGTCATTATCCTTGGAATCTTGCTAGCCTTCCATGCATGGCAACCGAGGGGACACCAGGCACGGCCAGCATCGACGTTTCGTCGGGCACGGGCCGCCTTGTGGTCGCCGGCGACTGGACCCTCCCCTACTACGCCACCCTGCACGCGCACATGCGCATCTGCTGCGACCAGGTAAGCGACCATACGGCCGTGGACTTCTCCGGCCTGGGCGCCCTGGACACGGCCGGCGCCTCGTTGCTGGCCGATCTGCTGGGCCCTGCACGGGTCGCGCGGCTGGCCGCCGGTACGGGCCTGCCCGATGCACGCGCGGCGCTGCTGCAGACGGTGGGCAATGCCCTGGCCGCGTACTGCAAGCCGGCGCGGCCGCGACGGTCGAAGGGGCTGGAGGATTTCCTCGCCCAGATCGGCGCAGGGGTGGAGAGCTTTGGAAAGCAGACACTCAAGCTGCTCGGCTTCGTCGGCATTGTCTTCGAAGCCCTGGGGCGCACCTTCTGGCGCCCGAAGCGCTGGCGCGTCACCTCGCTGGTGTCGCACATCGAGCAGACCGGCCTGAACGCCCTGCCCATCGTGGCGCTGCTGTCGTTCATGGTGGGCGCGGTGGTGGCGTTCCTGGGCGCCACGGTGCTGGCGGACTTCGGCGCCACCATCTTCACTGTCGACCTGGTCGCTTATGCCTTCCTGCGGGAGTTCGGCGTGATCCTGACGGCGATCCTGCTCGCCGGCCGTACCGCCAGCGCCTTCACCGCGCAGATCGGTTCGATGAAGGCGCGCGAGGAGATCGACGCCATCCGCACCCTGGGCCTGGACCCGGTGGAACTGCTCGTGCTGCCACGCGTGCTGGCCCTGCTGGTGGCTCTACCGCTGCTCACCTTCATCGCCATGATGGCCGGCGTGATCGGCGGCGCGGTGGTTTGCTACGCCACCCTGGGCATCACGCCCACGATGTTCATTAACCTGTTCCACGAGGACATCCACCTGCGCCAGTTCCTGGTGGGCATCGCCAAGGCGCCGTTCTTCGCCTTCCTTATCGCGGTGATCGGCTGCATGGAAGGCTTCAAGGTGGCCGGCAGCGCGCAATCGGTGGGCGAGCACACCACCTCGGCGGTGGTGCAGTCGATCTTCGTGGTGATCCTGTTCGATGCCATCGCCGCCCTCTTCTATACGGGGATGGGTTGGTGAGCGCACGCGAGCCGATCATCGAGGTACGGGACCTGGCCAACCGCTTCGGCGAGCAGACCGTGCACGAACACCTGGATCTGACCGTGTATCGCGGGGAGATCCTTGGCGTGGTGGGCGGATCAGGTACCGGCAAGTCGGTATTGCTGCGCTCGATCGTGGGGCTGCGGAGGCCATCGGCGGGATCGGTTCGGGTGTTCGGAAAGGATCTGTTGGCCTTGCCTTCCGAGCAGCGCTCACAACTGGAGCGCCGCTTCGGCGTACTGTTCCAGGACGGCGCGCTGTTTTCCTCGATGACGGTGGCCGAGAACATCGCCCTGCCGCTGATCGAGCACGCGCTGCTTAGCCGCGAGGACGCCACTCGCCTGGCCGCGGTGAAGCTGGCGCTGGTGGGCCTGGCCAGGGACACCGCCGGCAAGTACCCGGCATCGCTCTCCGGCGGCATGACCAAGCGGGCGGCGCTGGCCCGTGCGCTGGCGCTGGATGCGGAAGTGTTGTTCCTGGACGAACCCACCGCGGGGCTGGACCCGATCAGCGCCGCCGCCTTCGACCAGCTGCTGCTGACACTACGCAACGCCCTGGGCTTTACCGTGTTCCTGGTGACGCACGACCTGGATACGCTTTACACCACGTGCGACCGCGTGGCTGTGCTGTCGCAAAAGCGCGTGCTGGTGGCCGACACGCTGGAGAAGGTGGCGGCCACCGACGATCCGTGGATACGCGAGTACTTCCATGGTCCACGCGGCCGCGCTGCGCGTTCTTCCTTATCTATATAGGTGTGCCATGGAAACCCGAGCGCATCACATCCTTATCGGCCTGTTCACCGTCATCGTGCTGGCCCTGGGCCTGGGATTTTCCCTGTGGCTGGTGAAGTCCAGCGCGGATAGGGCCTATAACGAATACGACGTGATCTTCAACGAGGCCGTGACGGGCCTGACCAAGGGCGGCGCCGTGCAATACAACGGCATCCGCGTGGGCAGTATCTACCGCCTGCAGCTTGACCCGGCCGACCCGCGGCGCGTGATCGCGCGCATCCGCACCGGCGGCGACGTGCCGATCCGCCAGGATACCCGTGCCAAGCTCACGCTCACCGGCGTTACCGGCGTGGCGGTGATCCAGCTCTCCGGTGGCTCGCCCGGCAGCCATCTGCTGGTGTCCACCAATGGCAACCCGCCGGTGATCATTGCCGACCCCTCGCCTTTCGCGAAGTTGTTCGCCAACGGTGAAGACCTGGTGACCAACCTCAGCCAGGCGGCCTTGCGCGCCACGCAGTTGTTGTCGAACGAAAACATCAACCGCATCCAGAACACGCTGGACCACATTGAGAAAGCCACCGGCGCCCTGGCTGATGAGCGAGGCAACCTGCGTACGCTGATCGAACAGATGACCGCGGCCAGCAAGGAAGCGAACCAGGCGCTTGTGCAGGCGCAAGCCCTGATCGGCCATGCCGATACGCTGGTGAACGGCCCGGGCAAGCAGACGCTGGAGAGCGCCCGCAACGCCATGGCGTCCCTCGAGCGCACCACGGCCACGGTGGACCAGATACTCAACCGCAACCACGACGCCCTGGACAACGGCGCGCAGGGCCTGAACGACCTCGGTCCTGCCATCCGTGAATTGCGCCAGACCCTTGCGGGACTGCGCCAGGTGACCCGGCAACTGGATGAAAACCCCGGCCGTTACCTCTTGGGCCGCGACAAGAGCAAGGAGTTCGTACCATGAGTGTGTGGATGATCAAGAGCACGGGCGGTGCCTTGTTGCTATCGCTGCTGGCCGGCTGCTCGATCCTGCCCAAGGCGGAAGTGCCCAACGTGTACCTGCTGCCGTCGGCGCCGGTGCCGGCCGCCACCGGTGCGCCGGTCAAGTGGACGCTCAGGGTGGACACGCCGCAGGCTTCGGGTTTGATTGACTCCAGCCGCATCGCGGTGGTGCCAGATGGGAACACGATCACCACGTACAAGGCATCGCGCTGGAGCGACCGTGCGCCCACCTTGGTGCGCGACCGCCTGATCGACACCTTCCGTGCCGACGGCCGGGTGGCGGCGGTCAGCAACGATGACACCAACCTGCATGCCGACCGCGAGCTCGACGGCCAGTTGCGATCGTTCCAGTCGGTGTACGACAACGGCGCGCCCGTGGCCGTGGTGCGCTACGACGTGCAACTGGTGGACGCCGCCAACCACCGGATACTCGCCACGAAGAACTTCGAAGTGCGTGAGCCCGCGGCCAGCAAGGATGTACCGCAGGTGGTAGCCGCATTCGGGCGCGCCAGCGATGCGCTGGCGGCTGAGGTGGTGGCCTGGTCGGTGGCGCGCTAGGCCCGCGCTTCTACTGGATAGATTGGATCGGCATCTAGGGTGGACGCACATACCTGGGCCAGCTCCAGCAGGCGAAGGTCCGACCCGCGGGCACCGACCAGTTGCATGCCGATGGGTAATCCATTGGGCAGCGTGCCCATCGGGATGCTCACCGCCGGGCAGCCGGCGAGGCTGGCAAAGCTGGTGAGGTCGGCCTGCGAAGCAGGCGGCGTATCGCTGAGCGGGAACGCGCCCTGGGGCGTGGTGGGCATCACCAGTACATCCACCTGGGCGAACAGGCGGCGCATCTTCAAGGTGGCGGCGTCGAGCACCAGGTCGGCGGCGGCGTAGTCGGCCGCGGACTTGTGCCGGGCATAGTCGAGCATGCCGCGCAGGCGCGCGGACACCGGATAGGCCTCGTCGGCCAATTCCTCGGCGAAGGTATTAAGCATCTCCGATTCCATCAGCAGCAGGCCGGCGCGTCGCGTGCGGGCGAAATCCCAGTCGTCGAAGTCCACCGCGCGGCGCTCGCCCAATTCACGGGGGAGTTTTTCCAGTGCCTGGTTGAACACGTCGATCACCTCCGGCTGGATGCCGAAATGGGCGAGGTCGGGCAATAGCCCGGTGCGCAAGTGGCCCGGTTCCCAATCAGGCAACTGGAAAGCCACCCGGCGGCGGCGCGAGCGCGCGTCGTCCGCGTCGTAGCCCGCCAGCACCTGCAGCAGTAGTGTGAGGTCGTCCACCGAGCGGGCAAGGATACCCACGGCATCAAGGCGCCGGGCTGCCGGCACCAGGCCACGGGCGGAGATTTCCCCGTGCGTCGGCTTGATCGCGTAAATGCCGCAGTAGCTCGCCGGGATGCGGATCGAGCCCAGGCTATCGGAGCCCACCGCCGCCGCCGCCAGGCCCGCGGCCACGGCCACCGCCGCGCCACCGGATGAACCACCCGCCGTATAGCCATGGCGATGCGGATTATGCGTGACGCCATGATGCGGATTATCGGTGGTGACGCCCAGCGCGCCTTCGTCCATGTTGGTCTTGCCCAGGATCACCGCGCCGGAGGCGCGAAGCCGCGCCACCACGTGTGCGTCGTGGGTCGCCGGTTTGCTGCGCCGCCGCATGCCCGCGCGCGTGGGCAGGCCCGCGAAGTCGAAGTTGTCCTTGATCGCCACCGGCACCCCGTCCAGGCGGCCCATCACGCCATCGCGCCGGCGCCGGTCGGCCGCTATCGCCTGTTCCTGGATCAGTGCGTCGGATGTCTCCAGGTAAGCGTTCAGCGCCGGATTGAGGCGCTTGATCGCATCCTGGTAGCTTGCCGCCAGCTCCAGTGGCTGTAGTCGCCCAATGGCCAGCCAATGCAGCAACTGCACCAGCGTTGCGCGGCGGATGTCACGGTCGTCGATCGGTGGCAATGCGCTCATGGACACTCCTTTGATGCGACGATTATGAACAATCCTGGTTAACGCCGTGCAATGACCGGCAGACATTTGCCGCCCGGCGTGTGAATCGCCACAATCAGCGGCCACACCACGGAGCCAGCCATGAGCGAGCGCGAATCGATGGAATACGACGTTGTCGTCGTTGGCGCGGGCCCCGCTGGCCTGTCGTTTGCCATCCGCCTGAAACAGCTCAAGCCCGATACCACGGTGTGCGTGATCGAGAAAGCCTCGAGCATCGGCGCGCAGATCCTGTCCGGCGCGGTGATCGAACCGGCGCCGCTCGACGCCCTGCTTCCCGGCTGGCGCGACAACCCGCCGCCGGTATGCGTGCCGGTGAAGGAAGACGAGTTCTGGTGGCTGCGCGACCATGCCAGCGCCACGAAGATGCCCACCCCGCCGCAGATGCACAACTCTGGGAATTTCATCGTGAGCCTTGGCGCCACGTGCGCCTGGCTTGCGCCCCAGGCCGAAGCCCTCGGTGTGGATGTGTTCCCCGGCTACGCCGCCGCCGAGAACCTCTTCGACCGCGACGGCGCCGTAGCCGGCGTGCGCATCGGCGACATGGGTGTCGCCCGCGATGGCACGCACAAACCCGGCTATACCGAAGGTATCGACATCCACGCCAGGCTGACGGTGCTGGCCGAGGGCTGCCGCGGGCACCTGACCAAGAACCTGATCCGCACGTTCGGGCTGGACAAGGATGCCGATCCGCAGACCTACGGCATTGGTATCAAGGAACTATGGCAGCTCCCTACCGGACGGGGCTCGGCGGGCAAGGTGATGCACACCCTGGGCTGGCCGCTGGCCAACGACACCTATGGCGGCAGCTTCATCTACCACCTGGACAACGACCGCGTGGCTATCGGCTTCGTTGCCGGCCTGGACTATCCCGACCCGATGTTCTCGCCGTTCGAGGCGTTTCAGCAGTTGAAGCACCACCCGAAGGTGAAGGCTTTGCTGGAGGGCGGGACTATTGTTTCGGCGGGCGCGCGGGCCATCGTCGAGGGCGGATATCAGTCGCTGCCCAAGACGGAGATGCCAGGGGCGTTGCTGATCGGTGATGCGGCGGGGCTACTGAATGTGCCGAAGATCAAGGGGACGCACCAGGCGATACGCTCTGGGATGCTGGCTGCTGAGCATGTGGCTGATTCTTTGGCGCCGGCGGGGTTCGACGCGAAGCTTCGGGGTTCGGCGATCATGGCCGAGCTTAGGAAGGTGCGGAATATCCGGCCCGGGTTCAACAAGGGGCTGTGGTGGGGGTTGATCAATGCGGCCTGGGAGACTGTGACTGGCGGTGCTTCGCCGTGGACGCTGCGCAACCATGCGGATTGGTCGTCGTTGAAGAAGCTTGACCAGTATGAGGCGCCGAAGAAGGACTACGTTGAACGTAGCCTGCCACCGAGGGATCGGCTGGCCAGTGTGTATTTTGCGGCGACTGAGCATGATGAGGACCAGCCGGTGCATCTGAAGGTGCTGGACACGACCATTTGTATTGACCGGTGTACGACGGAGTATGGGAATCCTTGCCAGCGGTTTTGTCCGGCGGGGGTGTACGAGATCGTCGAGGATGACGCGGGGAAGAGGCTGCAGATCAACTCGGCGAACTGCGTGCATTGCAAGACGTGCGATATCAAGGATCCGTACGAGATTATTACGTGGGTGACGCCGGAGGGGGGGGCTGGGCCTAATTATCAGGGGCTTTGAGGTGGGGTGGCCGAGGCCCATTTGCCGAAAAGGTGTAGGAGTAATATGGGGCCCCTGGTGGAGCCGCAGGGGTTATCCGCTAGAATTTGCCGGCCGCTGTCCGAACAAGGAATGGTTATGCGTCGCGCTTGCCTGATCGCCCTGATGTGCTGCCTGGCTTCGGCCTGTGCGACCCAGCGGGCAAATTACCAGTCGTACAACTACAACCTGCCACCGGCGCGGGAAGGCATCACACCGCCAGCGCAGCAGAATCAGGTGCATTGCGAGGGGTCCGGAACTGTGGCGGCTGCGGGGTGCCTGATACAGATGGGTGTATCTGCGATTTACCGTACGCTCGCCAGCAACTGACTTACATTAGCCACGATCAAGGATTGAGCCCATGAGCAGGAACATTGCCGTCACTTTTGCCGTCTTGGGTTTGACGTCCTTCCTGGGAGGGTGCGCTACTAGTCGACCGCATCCTGACTACAACAAAGACATGGATCCGTATGTCGTTCATGACACGGCGGGTAAGCAGGTGTGTAGTAGCAGTGGTGGTAATGGGGTGGGGTGTGCGGCGGTGTTTGGGGCTACGTTGCTGGAGTCGTCGTTGATTAACAAATAGTAGTCAGGCCGGCTAAGGCTCGGACGACCAAGGAACGCGGCTGCGCTCCCACAGTCCCTCCAGGTAGCGTTCTACCGTGTGGAACCGGTGCGACAAGGCACGATTTGCCTCGACCATAGGATCTAGGATCCTTGAAGGCCGCTGGCGTGGAACGAGTCATTCTGTTGGAACCACGCTGGCCTGGAAAGACACGCCTCCACAAATAACACTCAGGATGCGGCAGGGGGATCCATTTCATCGGATACCTCCGTCCATCTGGCGAATCCTTTTCACAGGCCCAACCTGAAGGCGTTACGCGATGGCTTCGATCACGTACTGGGCCCCCAGGGGCAACCAACTGAGCAGGGGTTCGAGCGGCCGAAGCGTAGCAAGCTGTCGCGGAAAGAATACGACATAGCGAGCGTCGATTTTGCCAAAGCCAGCGTAGCGGGCCAAGCCAAGCAGTTCGCTCCTCGAGAGGAACACCGCGTCCTCATCGAATGGGCATTCGCGTACCACTTTGCGTGTGAGCGGATTGAGCATGTTGTGCTCAAAGATGAAGAGTTGCGCGCCGGGCTTCATGACCCTGCGTATCTCAGCCATCCAACGGGCCCGCTCAGATGGCTGGATGTGGTGCAGGACACAAGCGACAAGGACGAGGTCGAACATGCCATCGGCATAAGGCAGCGCTTCACTTCCCGACTCAAGAAAAGTCGCGGTGTCTTCAAGCCGCGAACGAGCCAGGCGAATGCTTTCGCTAGAAGGATCCGAACCATGGAGTACTGCGGAGGGAAAAGCCTCGCGCAAGTGCGGCACTGAGTTACCAACGCCGCAGCCAAAATCGAGAATAGCCGGTGTCAAGCTAACATTGCGCGCGCGACTTGCCATGTACTTGGCCTTGTACGCGGAAAAGTAAGCCGGCTCCTCCCCGCTGGCAGCAACACTCACCTTGTGGAGGTCCGTGTAGCTGTCAGCATAGCGGTCGAACTCTGGCCGCTCCTTGGACGAATGCGAAAGAGGCATGATGCAGGCTCCTGAACAACTTATGCGGCGGACCACAAAGCGCGTCGCCTATCCTATCAGCTGACGCCTATCCGCGTGTCATCGTGGGGCCAGTTTGCCTCGCGGTTAGACTTTAAAGCAACGAGTAGTTCGGGGCGGCAGCGCGAGACCATTGGTCGGTAAGGACAGCGTTCCACTCGAAGCTTGCCGTTTGCGGATCAAGTCGCAGGCCAGGGCGTTCGTTCCACTGCAATAGTGGTGATAGCTACCATGGCATGCCCCAGCGATGATTGCACGCAAGCGAGTTGAACGCCCAAGCCCGCCCAAGGATTAGCCGGGAGGCCGGGTGTTTGATCCACCCGTCGAGCGAGGGCTCCCTTCACCTGGATCGGGGTACCGACTCGACTCAGGCCTTTGGGACCCATGGCGCGCCGCCCTCGTCCCAGAGTGCTTCGAGATAGCGCTTGTCGCGGAGCGTGTCGCAAGGTTGCCAAAATCCTGTGTGACGGAATGCAGCAAGCTGTTCATTCGTGGCCAAGTCACTAAGCGGCTCACGCTCCAGCGACGTTTCATCACCTGCGATGTATTCGATCGCCGCCGGCTCCATCACGAAGAACCCGCCATTGATCCAGCCGATTTCATCGCTTGGCTTCTCGGTGAAACTCGTCACATTGCCATCGTCACCCATATTGAGTACACCGAACCTTCCCGGCGGACGCACAGCAGCGACGGTCGCGAGCCTGCCGTGTGAACGGTGGAACTCGAGTTCGGCCGAGACATCGATGTCTGCCAACCCATCGCCGTAGGTAAGGCAAAAGGTGTCCTCAAGTAGGTGCCCAACTCGTTTCAGACGGCCACCCGTCATGGTCTCCATCCCCGTGTCCACCAAAGTGATCGTCCAGTCCTCGGCCTGTGAATCAAGTACCTTGGCATCACCTGTCCGCAGGTCGATGCGCAGGTCGGCGGTATGCCTGTAGTAATTGAAGAAGTATTCCTTGATGACGTAACCCTTGTAGCCAAGGCAAACCACGAAATCGCGTATCCCGTGTGCGCTATAAGTTTTCATGATGTGCCAGAGCAACGGCCGGCCGCCAATCTCCACCATGGGCTTGGGCTTGTGGTCGGACTCCTCGGCGATGCGGGTGCCGAGTCCGCCTGCAAGAATGACAGCTTTCATGGAGACCCCTAGAGCTTGAGCTCTTCAATTGGAAAGTTAAGGCTTTCTTCGACGATCGCCACGGGTTCGTTTCGAAGAATCTTGTAAATGCGGAGAAGGTATTCACCCAGGATCCCCAGGAGCAGGGACTGAAATCCAACGCCGAAGAGCACCAGCACCAGCACACTGGCTATGCCTCGCGGCCACTCAGGATGGACCACCCTCATAACCAGGTAGTACACGGCTCCGACAGTACTCAACAGCAGGATCGCCACGCCAGCCACCGTTGCGAGCCTCAACGGGACGGTCGAGTGGTTGAGCACGCCGGTAATACCCAGTTGCACCAGCTTGAACAAGCCAAACTTGCTTTCTCCAGCTACCCGCGCGGCGCGTGCGTAGGGGACCCCCCGCTGGCGGAACCCCATGCCGGCGATGATGCCGCGAAGGTAAGGATCCGACGACCGATATTTTTGCAAGGCGTCAACGACTTTCCTGTCGATCAAGCGAAAATCACCGGCATTGCGCGATACCGGATACTCACTGAGCTTGTCAATGGCCGCGTATCCAACCTCACGGAATCGCGTGATCAGCTTGCCTTCGGGCCGCTCGGCTCGAATACCGAACACGACGTGGTACCCGGCCTCCCAAAAATCCATGAACTGCTCGAGCATCTCAGGTGGATCCTGCAGGTCCGCGTCGATCTGCATGACTGCATCGCCGCGAGTATGCATGTAGTTAGCCAGGATGGAACGCTGGAAACCGAAGTTTTTCGAAAACCGGATGGCGCGGACTCGAGGATCTGAAAGCGACAATGCATCAAGCTTTGCCCAGGTGTGGTCAGTCGAGTTGTTGTCGCTGAAAACGAACTCGATATCGCAACGATCCTTCATGTGCTCGGCCAGCGCGACAAGACGCGCATAGAGCGCATCGATATTCGCTTCTTCGTTGAAGACCGGAATGGAAATGGAAATAAGCGGTTTCATAGGCAACCCTTGACGGAACCTTGGCAATTGAGCTCATCGACCGCGCGGTCCACCGCAACGGCGAATGGGACAGCGGGGGTCCAGCCTGTGGCCGCGTGGAACGCGCTGGCATCACCGACGACGACGTGGCGATCATCAGGACGCATCGGCAGCGCACCGAACTCAAGCAAGCCAGAAGACTTACCCATGGCATCTCCGACAGCCAAGGCAAATTCGCGGACAGAATGGCCGATACCCGTTGCAACGTTATACGCGCCGGGCGCCAGGCTGGCGTCTGTGAGACCTCGCATTGCAAGCATGATGGCGCGACATGCATCGTCGATATGTACAAAATCACGAATTTGGGTACCCGCCGACAAGGCAACCGCCTGGCCTAATTTTAGGTTCCGGTGAAGGGTGGGTAGGAGTCGGTGTGGTGCCTCGCCGGGGCCAAAAACATTGAATAGCCTGAGCACTGCGCAGGGAACGCCCAATGTTGTGGCTACTGAAAGCGCAAGCAGTCCCCCAGCGGCCTTGGTGGCTCCATAAAGCGCTCCCTGTTCCAGCGTGGCATGCTCATCCAACCGCGGAGCCCGCGTCTGAGCATATTCAGCGGAACTACCCGCCACCACGACGAACCTCGCTTGCAGCTGGCTCGCGAGCTGGACGACGGCGACGGGGGCGCCCACGTTGCCATCGACCAAAGACGCGACTTCACGATCAGCAGGATGCACCCCCGCTGCCGCCAGGTGCACGATGCCATCGAATGACATGCCCAGTGTCGCCTGGTGTAGCCCAGGCAGGTCGTAGCCACTAACTAATATCCAGTCGATGCAATCGGGTTCCGCTGGAGCGCGACCAAGTCCTACACCCTGCAAGCCATCCGCCTGTAGGTGACGCAGGAATCTACGGCCAACGAAGCCGCTCGCGCCGGTAACGAGAACTCTCATACCCTCGACTTAGTCATGGGCTGGAGATCGGCTCGCCAAAGCGCCAGTTGCTCCTGGGTTATCGCTGTAGCCAAGGAAGGGTCACGGTAGTACTCGCGGTACCAGCGGGCCGTCTCCTGCACGACGCGTGGCGTATCCCAAGGCGGGTTCCACCCGAGGATGTTGGCAGCAAGGCCGCTATCCAGCGCAAGTGCTCGGGCTTCGGAGAGAGGATTGTCCATGAGATCCAGGGATGGAGATGTCCATTCGGCACACATCATGCCAAGTACGTCCCGCACACTATGCTGTCGTGTCTCGTGAGGGCCGAGGTTCCATGACCTGGAAGCCGTTGTTCGATCTTCAAAAAGTGCTGCCAAGAGCATGAGGTAGCCTTGAGCGAGCGCAAGGACGTGTTGCCAGGGTCGCGTCGCATCCGGATATCGCAACGTCAGCGTGGTGCCCTGGGTTACAGCTCGCACGAAATCGGGTATGAGCCTGTCTCCAGACCAGTCGCCTCCGCCGATGATGTTGCCGCCCCGCGCTGTGGCGATCCGCATGGCGCCCTCGCCACCATAGGACAGTCGGTAGCTGTCGATAACCATTTCGGCTGCGGACTTGGATGCGCTGTACGGATCTTTGCCACCGAGGGGATCGTTCTCGCGATATGGCCACTCCCATTCGTTGTTGCGATACACCTTGTCGGTGGTGACACACACCACCGAACGTACACTCGGGCAATGCCGAGCCGCTTCAAGAACGTGCACGGTACCCATGACGTTAATATCGAATGTCTCGACAGGCCGGGCATATGAAGCGCGTACGAGCGGCTGGGCCGCCAGATGAAGCACCGCGTCGGGCATAAACGCGTCCATGGCCGCACGGATGCCTTCAGGGTGACGAACATCGCCGATCGTAGAAGTAACGCGGTCGTCCAGGTTCGTCGCAGTATATAAAGAAGGCTGCGTCACCGGTGCAAGGGCAAACCCGCCAACCGCCGCGCCGATGTCGAGGAGCCAGGAGCAAACCCAGCTTCCAGTGAAGCCCGTATGGCCAGTGACCATGACCCTCTTTCCGCGAAGGGCGATCTCGAAGGGCAATAGGGGGAGACGATCCATTCAAAGGTACCCAGCGTCAGATTCCAAAGATTATGGCGGATTGGGTGACCTCCAAGAAAGGCAGGCCATCTGGCCGGACGACAATGAATATTCTAAACTCGTCGCCCAACCGGCCAGCAAAAGGGCGCTGCTGATGCCCGGTCCCGCCCGCGGAGTTCGCCATCCATGACTTTCACAGCCGGCGACCTGCCGTTTTTCAGGATTACTGCGTCACCACGCTTCAGGCGTTGGTTCATTTTTGCCATCGGCGGGCTTCTTAACACTGGGTTAACTTACCTGGTGTATGTCGCACTTTCGTTTCTGATCAATTATCAAGTCGCCTACGCGGTTGGTTATGCCTTCGGCATCGGATTTTCGTACCTGTTTAACGCACGCTTCGTATTTTCCGCCTCAATTTCCATAAAGAGTGCAGCGGCGTATCCGCTCGTTTACGTCGCCCAGTATGTCTTTTCAGCGCTTGCGTTGGAGCTTCTCGTCGGCGCACTGCGCGTTCCGAAGATGCTGGCACCGCTTTGCTTGATATTTTTTACGATCCCTCTCACCTACGCCTTGAGCAAGATGGTTATCACCATGGAAAAAACGCATGACGACCTCGTCGACCATGCCGACGGTGGCCATGGTATCGGCTGGTGGTTGGCACACTTTGTCGTTGTACCTATGCTGGTAGTGGCCGCCATCTGGTTGCCATTCGGATTTGCAATGGGTGGCCTGATCGAGGAGTGGGACATACTCGGTTTGTTTGGCATCCACGGTACATTTTTCATCACGTCGGTGCATAGCCCACTTCCTACGCACGCGCTACGTCCGCTGACTATCTTTCCCCAAGCCGTGGCCTATGCCCTGGGACCAGACTCGACCCTCTCTTGGCATCTTTTGCTGATGGCATCCTTAGTGATCAAAGGCGCCGCCATGGGTCATTTGGCGCTTAGGGCGAGCCGCCGAGTACCGTTCGCCGTTTTTGTGTCAGCCCTCGTGCTGATCTATCCGGCCGACACAATGCAGCTTTCGTTCCGAAGCATACACATCGATTGGGGACTGGCGCTCGAGCTTGTCGCATCCAGCTTATTTGTCGAGGCCACACTCACACGGAACCGTGTGACATCGTGGGTCGCCTCCATCGCGGCAGGGGTCGTCTTGCTGTGCTCGATATGCATGTACGAAGCAGCGCTTCCACTCGTCATTTTTCCCGTCATCGTGCTTGCTGTTCGTGAGCCGTTGCGCGATACCTGGAGCCTGCTACGCTCACGCTGGCACGTCACGGTCTTCTGGTTGACCGCCCTGACTGCGTATTTGGCCTACGTCGCCGTTACGTCTCCCCAAATCACAAGTTACCAACAGAGCGTCCTCGGCGACAAACACCTCTTGCTCAGGCTGTTACAAGCACTCCCGAAACTATTTACCGTAGGTCTGTTGCGGGCCATACTTGGCGGATGGTATGACGCCGTTGCCATGGTGTTCGTCGAGTTTAAAAGTCTGTGGTATCTCAGCATCGTCACGATGTTCTTGATCGCCGCCATCTGGATACTCACTCGACGAAAGGCAGTTCCGACCGACGATCTCCCATCCATGCACCGCTCGGCGCGCGCTCTGATCGGCGGACTCATTCTCGCCTGCGCAGGCTACGCACCATTCCTAATTTCTCCCGCGCACCTAGCCATCACGCAGCGTACCTATCTATTCGCCTCGCCAGGCGCCGCCCTGGCGTGGGCAGGGATCCTTCTGGCCCTTGGTTGCAGTCACAGGCCATGGCGGCGCTGGCTGGCCTCATGCATAGCCGCGTTCATGGTGTTCTTCGGACTTGGCGCGCAACTGGTGCAGATGCATCATTATGACGACATATCTGCAACACAGCGCCGTCACCTAGATGCACTTCTACAAGCACTGGGGCCGAGACCCCAAGCGCGTCAGATCCTGATACTGGATGGAACGGACGAACTTGGTCAGACGTGGATGTTCCTGCCGGGCGCACTCGATATCACCCTGCCCTATTTCTATGGAAGGAGCGTTGGAGCAGTGGAGATCTGCCGCATGCCTGAAGGCACATGGCAAACCGTAAATGCGCTTGGTCGCGTCGGGACGTGCACGCGAGACTCGAAGGGCTGGATTCTTACGGAACCCAGCGCCATCAACCAAGGAACCGCAGTAGATTCATCCCCGAAGCGATACCTTGCGGATGCCGACACAACTGTCATCACCCTCGCCGCCGACGGGAGTGCATATCCAATGCAAGCTCCGCAAGATCCGGCGCTCGACGCGTCTATAGTGGAACGGCGCACCAAGCAATTGCGCGCGACAGCACCATGGACTTGGCTTATGTTCCGCGATCAGGAGTCAGGTCCGATCGTAAAGGCCGACTTCGGTCGCTGGTGGAGCCTAGAAAAAGTCATCCGCGGCACGGGTTGGAGGGAGCCAGAATGGAACGTAGGCTACTTCCACCACCAGTCCAGTGTGTGGAAGGTGGCCGGTCACGCGTCCCTAGTATTCGATATACGCCCCACCGACACAGCGTACGTGCTCCGCGGCAAATTCAGTGCTTTTGCAAACGAGACTGTCCGATCGCGCCTAAAAATATCAGTGAATGGAACACCCATTAATGTCGAGTTCGATCAGAAAAACCGCTTTGAAGGTCGCATACCAGCGCGCGTACTTCACAACGGCCGAAACCTCTGGACAATTGACGGACCAACTGTGGACGCTTACTACGGTCTATCTGCACGCCTGGAACGTTACGAATTTCGTCCCGCCGCGGCGACAATAATCCGATAGGCAGACGATGCGCAACGGCGGATGCCATTTCCCCGTTCTCCTACGAGTAGGCGCTATTCGCCGCGCCAAGCCAAAGCTGCTAACGAACCTTCCAGTGCGTACATTGACTCGCTCGAACCCCACCCTCGCAGATGCCGCTCAAATGCCTGTATCGCCTGATGTAGTGGCCCTGTACGAGAAACCAAGGTTGCGATCTCAAGCAATGATTCAGCATACGAAGAAGCTGTAAACGTATGTTTGGCCCACTCGCGCGCAACAGCACCCATACTTGTAGCAATTGCTGGCTCGGCGGTAAGTCGCTCAAGCGCGTCACGAAGCTCGATGACCTCATTCTCCGGATCGACGTGGATAACTGCTGACGTCGGAATATCCCGGTAAAAGCCCGTCTTTGTAACGATCACGGCTTTCGCGTGAAGCATTGCCTCAATCGCCGACGCAGACGCCGCTTCAAGACTGGGCCAACGCAAACAACAGACGACGTCGGCCGAGTTGAATGCGTGAGCAAGAGCAATGTCATCGACTTCACCCAAAATCCTGAGGCGCACGCCATAACGGCGCGCAGCAGCAGAAAGCTCGAAGAAAATATGAGGTTCCACGGGACCGACAAGCCGATAGAGCACGCGATCGCGAAGAATCTTACTGCTACCAATCGCTTCGATAACAGACTGAACACGCTTGTTGGGATTGATATGACCGACGGTCAGCACCTCTATCAAATCAACCCTCGGAGCACCGACTTCATGCCGCCCGGCGATCGTGGACGCGTCATATGCCAAGGGCGTTACGACTACAGGGCCTGCACATGAGGTTAATATTTTCTGGATCGATCCTGCGCTGTGAGTCACGACACCTAGTGCTTTTCGCGATACCCACTCAACCAATGGCATGTCCGCGACAGTTTCTTCAATGAAACTCGACTTTGCGGAAGCGTTGAAGAACTTTGTGTCCCCGCCATCACCATACAGGTCGAGAAGAATACCTCGCGCTTCATCATGCCGCCCTTGCGACCAGCCATAAAAAAGGTGGCCCAGGTAAAAGTCATGGAGGCAAACAATGCCGGGGTATGCGTCCATCCACTCCAGACATCCATGGTGGAATGGATAGTTGTCTCCAATCTGGTAGACAACCCCGTCAGCATCTTGAAGGTATTCCTCAACAATTTCGCGACGTGTCCAGTCAGTAGATATTGTGCCGAAGTCGTGAGGAAGTCGCTCGAGTAGCGGAGCTTCTTCCGACCGAACAATGATGACCTGATGTCCGGTATCGACAAGTTCCCTCGCGACGAGCGCCGTCATGCGTCCGATGGCAGATGCACGCAAACCAGGCGTAAATATCACGAACTTCATGCCAGCAGGCTCCTGATCGTAGCAGGCCACGTAATGTTCATCGTTCTCCACAAGTCCTTCGCCCCGAGACCTAGACGACGTGCCAACTCCTTGTCGAGCTGAAGCGAATTCATAGCGTGAGCGAGTTCACGAGGGTCCGCTTTAACAACGAACCCCGTCTGTCCTGACGCGACCAACCCGAGAACTCCACCGCTATCATCGGTCGTAAGGAGCGCCTTCCCAGCGGTCGCCCCTTCCATCGAAACATAGCCCAACGAATCTTCGTCAAACGGAAGATAGGCCACCGCAGCACTACCATTGAGATAGTCAGCGTAAGTCCGCCTGGGAAGAAACCGAAGATCAAGACTGACCCTATCTTCCAAGCCATAACGACCAACTAGATCTTGGAGGCGCTCAGCGTCTTCAGGAGAATCAGGGGGACCGGCTACTACAAGGCGCACGCCGTGAGCCGAAAAACGCATGGCTTCGATCAAAAGATGCTGGCGCTTGAGCAGGTTTACCCGGCCCCCAGCAAATACATAGTTTCCCACGTCTCCACCGGTGAACAGCTCCGGGTCATTCAGCGGAGGCGGAAGTGACTGAGCTTTGAATCCATTGTATTTTTGAAGGCGATCACGCGTCACGTCGGAATTAGTAAATATTGCCCTCGCCTCGCGAAAGCTTTCGTCATCAGCACGATGGATCGCTGACCGGATATGGCGCCCTTCCTCATCCAGCGAAATGTTTGTTTGCCCTGCGTCGAATAGGTCATATGCCTGACGATACTGATGCAACAACCAATAGGTTTTTTCGGGGTGATCAACAAGGTAGGCGGGAAATTTCAGCACGATCACGCGATCCGCAGCACGTACATCGAACGCTCGGACCATTGCCATTTGGGCGGGGATGCCAGTAGCAGGGTTCCACTGAAAGGGAATCCTGAGAATGTCAGCTTCGTGCCCACTAATTTCGAGGTTCCGCGCCAAGTGATGAGCAAGTTCCTCAGCCCCCCCCCATACAAACGGGGCCATGTTATTCACGATAAGGACCTTCATGCCAGAAGCCTCTCAATCACATGAGCCCAGCTGATCTTAAGTTCGGCAATTCGATCATGCGCTGCGCGACCCATTGACAAAGATGTTTTCTTGTCGAGGAATAACTTATCCATGGCTGCACCGATCTTCTCGGCCTCCGGCGCGCAAACCAGCCCCTCTATTCCATCACGGACGAATTCAGTAACTCCCCCGCTATCAATCGTCGTGAGGGTTGGTTTGCTCGCATGCGCCGCCTCAAGTGTCGGATATCCGTATGAGTCTTCGTCGAATGGCACATAGGCAGACGCGAGGCACCCTGCAAGGAGATCGATTTTTTCTTCCTCGCTTATCCAGCGATCATCGATCAAGACTCTTTTATCCACGCCAAGGCGTAGTGCGAGTTCTCTAAGGTTATCGACAAAGGCCGACGAACCTGAACGTCCCATCAGGCGAAGACGCACATCAGTAGTAGTGTGTGCCAACCCCTCCACCAGCAAATGTTGGCGTTTATGGTGCTCCATCCGGCATATGCAAACGATTTCGTCGCCAGTCGGTCCGTGACGAAATCGCCCCGGTTCGTCAACCGGTGGGAACAACACCTCGCTGGCGAGAGAATTGAAAGTCATCAAGCGCTGGGCCATGACTGCTGAGTTACTGAAAATGGTATGAGCCTCGCGGAGCGCTTGCGTATCGAGCTCTTGAAGCGCAGATCGAATACCGCGGTATTTAGGTGTATCAGGCAGGCCGCGGTACTCGGTATCCCAGAGATCGTAGTATTGCCGAATGTGGTGGATGAACCAGACAACTTTTCGACGATGTCGAACAAGATGTGCCTGGGGGCGAAAACACACCACAACATCGGCCGCATCAAGATCTACAAGGCGATATGCTGCCATGTGCGTAAAAAGTTGATCGGCTTCTTCAGACTGTGGAAGATAGACAATCTCGACCTGATGCCCAGCGCCCCGAAGCGCCTTGGCCAGCCACTCGACAATATTTCGGTACCCTCCATGCACGAAGGGGACGAACGACGAGCAGATGGCTATCTTCATTTAGGCCATCGCCTTCAAAAGACATTCAACAACGCGCTTCACATCGTCCTCGGTCAACTCTTGGTGAGTCGGCAGGTTAATACCGCGTACGTACCATTCATCGGCCACTGGGTAGGAAGCGTCCTCCTTATAAGGAGGCATAACATGCATCGGATAGAACACCGGGCGAGTTTCGATTCCCATTTCATCCATTCGCAACATCACGGCATCGCGTCGCGACGCGTCACCGGTGCGCAGGAAGACGTTGTACATCCAATAAACCTCCCGGAAATTCCGCCGCTTAGCTGGAAGCACCAGTTTGTCCGCATGAGGCTCCAACAAGCCCGTGTACCAATCTGCCAGCCGGTCTCGCTCCTTTAAGGAGTTATCTACGTTTTCCATCTGTGCAAGACCGATCGCGGCCTGGATGTTGGTCATTCGATAGTTGTATCCAACAACCGGAAACCAGTACCGTCGTTGTGGGTCCATGCCTTGGCCTCGGAAGAGCCTAAGCCTCGCGGCGAGCTCATCGTCGTCGGTGGTCACCATTCCGCCTTCACCGGTAGTGACAATTTTGTTTCCAAAGAAACTGAACGTTGCGCACGTACCAAGGGAACCAACGCGCTTGCCACCCACCTCCGCCCCATGCGCCTCGGCTGCGTCTTCGACAATCCACAGGCCGCGCCGCACCGCCAGCTCTCTGATCAAGTCCATATCCGCCGGATGGCCATAGAGATGTACGGGGATAATGCCCTTCGTCCGTGAGGTAATTTTTGCCTCGATTGCCGAGGGGTCGATGTTCATCGTGTCTGCGTCGACATCGACTAGTACGGGCACCGCACCACAGTACTTGACGGCGTTAGCCGTTGCGATATATGTCACCGTGGGAACAATGACTTCATCGCCAGGCTGCAATCCGAGTGCAACAAGTGCGAGGTGAAGAGCTGTTGTTCCATTGTTCACAGCAATGGCGTGCTTCACCCCACAAAAACTTGCAAATACATCTTCAAAAGCGCCTATATACTTGCCAATGGAGGATATCCAATTGGTATCAAGACAATCGAGAACGTATTTTCGCTCGTTGCCCGCCAACTTGGGCTGCGCTATTGATATCCGCTTCATGCCTAGCCCTCAAATTTGATTGCTTACGTTACGATTCTCACCGGCACGCCAAGAGCTTTAACGCCGGCTGGAAGATTTCTGACCACTACGCTACCCGCACCAAGCGTGACGTCAGACCCGATGGTTATTTCTGGGATGACGCACGAACCGATACCCACAAACGTTCGGTCACCTACTTTCACGTTCCCGGCTAAGCCAGACTGCGGTGCAATATGTACCGCCGTTCCAATTACGCAGTCATGGTCAACTGTCGAGCCTGTATTTATGATCGCCAGGTCACCGATGATTGCCTCTGCATTAATGCAGGCGCCAGCCATGATGGCAATTCCGCGCCCCAGAGTAGCGGAGGGTGAAACGCATGCCTTGGGGCTAACTGCACTGACGAGTGAATAGCCAAAACTCAAAGCCATGGCAGCAAGTTTCTGCCTCAAGCCATTTGATCCGATGGCCACAAACACCTCGACATACCCCTCGTCGTACAGTCGCAATAGATGCTTGTCACCTTCGACGACGGGCACGCCCGCGCAACAAGCGGGACTCTTTTCTTGTCCAACGCAAAACGCCACATGCCTTCCCATCGCATGCAGAATTTCCACGCATACTTTCGCATGGCCGCCCGCCCCGATAACTACAACTGAGTCTTTCAAGATTTCCTCACGAATAAACTGAATTTGTAGAAAGCGGAAGGATTTTGCGTATTACCCATCTGAATCATTTAAAGGTACGCGACTAAGGACCACATCGGAGCGTCCGCCGGAAGTGGGAGATCGCACGCGACCAGGGACCAGCGAACCGGAGGTTTCATCTATGGTCATCACGCCGAAATCTGATTCGAGAATCCACACCGCGTCATCGGCATCGGAGAGGTCGACAATCAACCGAAGATTCGGATTCTCGGCCATGATTCTAGATGCCCCTGCCAGAACCTTCGGACCAAGATTGGCGCTGTCGATGCGTATCAAATCCACCCTGGCGCCTGCATCTATCATCGCGTCCAGCACGAATTCGACTACGTTGTTTACGCGAGCAATCGAGTTAAAACCGTTGAGCCAAAGAGTTTTCTTGAGAAAATCCGCACGTCGCGCATCGGGCTCGATCGCGATTATCGATCCGCGGTCAAGCAATGCCTGGCATGCAGCTAAGACCAAGAAACCCGATCCCGCGCCGAATTCAACGTAGACATCGCCGGGTTGCAACATGCTCGCTAGTGCGCGAGCAAGTCCCGGCACTACGCTAGGCGGCTCCGGAATATCATTTGGAAAACCGCCTTCCATCGGCTCGCAGATTATCTGCCCAAACACTGTACTCACGAGCAACACCTGTAGACAATCGGGTGAAGCTTCTGCGTTCGCCGAGGATCGCCGCGTCAACGTTGGCAGCTCCGTGTTCGCCCATGCCTTACGAACGAATTCGGAGTGATCGTCTGCGCTAGACGTGGAGTTTGGCGCGCAACCTTCCCGAAGAGATTGTATATCCGTCTCTAATAGGTCGCGTGCAGCCTGTATCTCACGAATCACATCAATCGCGGCCAAATGAAGATTCCTATACGCATGATTTGTGGCATTGAGCACCATGTGACGCGTATCGAAGTGGGCCGTGAACAGTCTTTCAATCCTTCCCTCTTGCGCTTGAAGGATGTTGCGCTGCTCTTCCGATAGCAGGCGGAGGTGAGCCAGTTCATTCTGCGTGCCTGCATCCATGAAACCACGCCACCGATAAGCGATCGGCCGCGCAATAGGTCTTAGTGTGCGAAATACCCACCGAATGGGATGCCTTATGACGCCCTTGGCGCGTCCAAGGAAGGTTCGTGGCGACAAGTCAGAAGCATGAGCCGCTAGCTGGTCGAGGTCGTGGCTCGGGCCAATTGTTGGAGGCTTGCACCCCCCGCCGGCGCCCTGCGGACGCCTTGATCCGGGGGCAGCGTCGACGGCTACTGCAATATCGAACCCCCTGCGATACCACGTGGCCATAGCTACTATTCCCCGAAGTAGGCGCGACAGATATCTTGGGGAGTTCCATCCATCTTCATTCGCCCATGTTCTAGCCAGATTACCCGGTTGCATGTGTGCATTATCAGTTCACGAGAGTGGCTGGCGATGACAAGTATGTTCGTTTGCTGGACGAGCTCTGTCATGCGAGCTTCGGCCTTATGTTTGAAACCCTCATCTCCGACTGACAGCCACTCATCCATTAGAAGTATCTGGGGCCGGACTACGGTTGACACAGCAAACGCAAGCCTCAAGTGCATACCTGTCGAGTACGTGCGCACTGGCATGTCGACGAAGTCACCTAGCTCGGAAAATTCGATGATCTCTTCGATCTGTCGCGTCACGTCGCGACGCTGAAGGCCCAAAAGACCGCCGCGCAGGTAGATATTCTCGCGACCAGTGGCTTCTGCGTCGATGCCCAGCGAAATATCAAGCAGCGAACCGACTTCCCCGGATACGCGCGCAGTACCAACCGACGGCTCATAGACGCCACTCAACAGCCGCAGCAACGTACTCTTGCCTGCTCCATTGTGGCCAAGCAGGCCGACGCGGTCGCCGTCCGCCATAGAAAAAGTGATGCCTTCCAGTGCGCGAACGATCACCCGCCCCTGTTCGTCCGCCCCCAACTGACCACCCGTTGCAACACGCATGAGACGCTTCTTCAAGGAGCGCCCGCTGGCATTGTAAATCGGAAAGTCGACTGTCACGTCGTTGAATTCAATCGATGCCATGGTCGTTCCTCAGAGCCAGTACGCGATGCGGCGCTTGTAACGCCCATAAATGAACAACGCGACGGCCCAGCCAACGACGGCCATGCCACCGGTGACCGCCCAGTCCAATTGGGTTGGCACCTGGTCAAGCAGCGGCTCGCGGACTACGGCGAGTAGGTGATACATAGGATTGAGGTCTACAAGTATCTTGGCCTTCGCCGTGGGCGGCAGGCTGCTTGGCATCCACATGATGGGCGTGAGGTAGAACAGCACCTGCAAGGCACTGCTGACAATCTGCGGAAGATCACGGTAACGCGCACAGAAGACGCCAAGCAACAGTGCGAGCCAGGCAAGATTGATCGTCGCCAGCACGAGACCAGGGATCGCCAATAGGGCGGTCCAGTCGAGCGGCCGCGCCACGGCGAGCAACACCAGGGGAAAGATTACGATGTTGTGCCCAAGGATCAGCGCATTGCGCCAGATCGTGCGCATGACGTGCGCAAAAAGCGGAATGGGGAGCTGCTTGATGATGGCATCGGCGGCAATGAAGCTCGAGCACCCCTCGGTGATCACCGAGGAGAAGAAACCCCACAAGACAATGCCAGCGGCAAGGAAGGGCAAGAAATCGCGAAGCGGGGTCTTGAAGATGGCGCCAAATACCACGCCGATGGTGCCGATCATCACCCCCATACTAATGGTCAGCCAAAAAGGCCCCAGAGCCGAGCGTCTATAGCGCTGCCTGACATCTTGCCAGCCAAGCATCCCCACGAGGTGATAACGCCGGGTGGCCGCAAGAATGTCGGCGAGGGCAACAAAGGGGGGGCTCTTAGACAGCATCGAGTGGCGGTTCACATCGGTAAAAAGACACGCGAGTTTAAGGCCGCGCCCCGCCGCCGTCATCTAGTGGATGAATGCCTGCCACGAGACGTTCATATGACGCGGCGTGAATTTTATGTTATGGCCTGCCTAGTTCTTGCATCCACCCTGCCCG
Source organism: Pinirhizobacter sp. (assembly GCF_036499745.1). NCBI lineage: Bacteria > Pseudomonadati > Pseudomonadota > Gammaproteobacteria > Lysobacterales > Rhodanobacteraceae > Pinirhizobacter > Pinirhizobacter sp. The sequence goes on along the minus strand of NZ_DASYDG010000057.1, from coordinate 41,621 downwards.
ATGCAGACCCCCCGGGCTAGAATGGGCGACTTTTCGAGCCTGTTTCCACGTGAGGACCCCCGATGAAGATTCTGGTCGGCTACAAGCGCGTCGTTGACTACAACGTACGCATCCAGGTCAAACCTGACGGCAGCGGCGTCGTCACCGAGGGCGTGAAGCTCTCGGCCAACCCGTTCGACGACATTGCCCTGGAAGAAGCCCTCCGCCTGCGCGAGAAGGGCGTAGCCGAGGAAGTGATCGTGGTCGGCATCGGGCCGGCCGACCTCACAGCCCACCTCCGTAACGGCCTGGCCATGGGCGCCAACCGTGCCATCCACGTCACTACCAGCGATGCAGTGCAGCCCCTGGTGGCCGCCCGGGCCTTCCTGAAGCTGGTGGAGAAGGAACAGCCCGGCCTGGTGATCCTTGGCAAGCAGGCCATCGACGACGACGCCAACCAGACCGGCCAGATGCTGGCGGCCTTGTGGGATCGGCCCCAGGCGACCTTCGCCAGCAAGGTAGACGTGGCTGACGGTAAGGTCACCGTGATCCGCGAAGTCGATGCCGGCCTGGAGACCATCGAAGCCGACCTTCCGGCAGTGATCACCACGGACCTCCGCCTGAACGAGCCGCGCTTCATCAAGCTGCCGGACATCATGAAGGCCAAGTCCAAGCCGATCGACGTGCTCGAGCTCTCCTCGCTGGGCCTGGATACCCATGAGCCCCTGAAGACCACCCACTATGCCGCCCCACCCAAACGCGGCAAAGGCGTGATGGTGAAGGATGCAGCTGAACTGGTTGCCACCCTCAAACAGAAGGGCCTGCTGTAAGGCAGCCGCACAGGAGAATCCCATGAGCAATATCCTAGTCATTGCAGAACACCTGGACGGCAAACTCAACGGCGCCACCGCACGTGCGGTCAGCGCTGCCGCGGCCGTAAAACCCGAATCCATCGACGTCCTGGTACTGTCCGATGCCCCCGATGCGGTGGCTGCCGAAGCCGCGAAGATCGACGGTGTATCGAAGGTGCTGACCGTGGCCCGCGCTGAGAACGCGCATCCCCTGGCAGCCGTGTTGGCGCCGCAGGTGGCAAAGGCCGCTGCTGGCTACACCCACGTATTCGCCCCTTCCACCACGTTCGGCAAGGATCTCGCCCCCCGCGTGGCAGCCCTGCTTGGTGTTGGCCAGGTGAGCGATGTAATCACCGTTGAGTCCAGCCACGTCTTCACCCGGCCGATCTACGCCGGCAATGCCATCATCACTGTCGAAGCGCCCGCCAGCCAGATGGTCGTTGCCACCATCCGTACGGCATCCTGGCCCGCGGCAGGTAGTTCGGGCTCGGCCCCGATCGAAGCCCTGGCCGTTGACGTTGCCCTGCCCTCGCACACCCGTTTCGTCGAACTCAAACAGGGAAAGAGCGACCGCCCTGACCTGCAGGGCGCAGCGAAGGTGGTTTCCGGGGGTCGCGGTGTCGGCTCGAAGGAGAACTTCGACATCATCTACAAGTTCGCCGACCGAATCGGCGCCGCCGTGGGAGCCTCGCGCGCCGCGGTGGACGCCGGCTACGTGCCGAATGAATTGCAGGTGGGCCAGACGGGCAAGATCATCGCTCCCGAGCTGTACATGGCGGTGGGTATCTCCGGTGCCATCCAGCATCTGACGGGCATCAAGGATGCCGGCACCATTGTAGCCATCAACAAGGATGGCGAGGCGCCGATCTTCGAGATCGCTGACATCGGCCTGGTCGGGGATTTGTTCAAGATCCTGCCCGAACTTGAGGCGGCCTTGGGCTAAACCGGAACCACGGGACCCGTATCGGCCGCAATGGCTGTGCGGGTCCCTCCCATCACCACACCGACGAGCAACAACAGGCAATCACCGCCAAAGGTGATCACCCGGAAAGCCGCTGCCAGCAGCAGGATGTCACCCTCCGGCAGGTGCCCTTTTAACAAGACCAGGAAGACGAACTCGCGCACGCCGATGCCCGCGGGGGCGCCCACCACCAGATAACCGGCGATCCAGCTCGCCGCCACCGTCGCCGGCAACGCCAGCCACATCGACGAAGGCAAAGGCAGGGCTGTGGCAGGCAGCATCAATGCCAGGGCCATGATGCCGAAGTAGACGCCCTGCAGCGGCCACGCCACGAGAAGGTATCCAGGCCGATGCATAGGCAGCCAGCGATGCCATTCGGGCCGGCGATGGAAGGCGAACGCCACCTGCAGGGATATGGCCACTACCACGACGATGGCCGCCGCGACAACGCGCCCGGACCATCCGGGCGCGAATGCCGGAAGGGCCCCCGTGGCCAACAGCGCCGCGGCGACCACGAGCATTCCGGCCTCGATCAGCGTGCCCGCCAAAAGGGCCGCATGGCCCAGCCCCAATCGTCGCAACAGGACGTGCCGGGTAACGAAATGTCCAACGTTGCCAGGCAGGTATTTGGCGAACTGTGACGTCGCATAGACGGCGAAGAGGCGTTTCTTGGGCAATCGGGCAGGAACGAGCGACGATTGGATCGCCACCCACGCAAAACCGACGAAACACAGGCCCAGGGTATAAACCGGGACGGCCGCCAGCGTGCGCCAGGCCACGATCCCGCGCTCAGGCGCATGTAGCAGTGCCTGCAGTACTCCGCCTTCAGCGAAACGCCAGAAGATCCAGCCGAGGCACACCAGGCCCAACAGCAACCCGGTCAGGCGCAGCAAGTGCCTAGGCATTGCGGAGACGGCAAAGAACCAGCGTCCACGGCAGGGGTGTACGGACCGCGACGATTTCGAGCCTGGTCTTCAGCAACGAAAGGAATCGACGTCTGGACCAGTGCTGCACGTGACCAGGGGTATTGCCCATCTGCACCAGGTACCGTCCGCGAGCCATGTTAAGCACTCGCCAGATGGGCTCGCGCGGAACGCTTACCAATACATAACGGGTCGACAGGCCCGAGAGGATATCCAAGGCGTGGTCCGGATCGTCCAGGTGCTCCAGGACCTCGCAACACACGACAAGCTGCGCGGCCTGGAATTGACCGGGTGCCTGCGCGATATCGCACACGGACACCGGTATCGACAGACCAGCCGCTTCGATGCGGCGGCGCGACTCCTCAACCGCCTCTGGAGCGATGTCGCATCCAGCCACCCGCCAGCCCGCACGGGCCATGCGCATCGACAGCTCGGCTTCACCACAACCGATTTCCACGACGTCGGCAGGAGGACCGGCGATGGCCACCAGTTCCTCAAAAGCGCGCAGGAAACCCTGCATAAGCGCACGCGCGATGGGGTTACGCGTATTGTATTTATCGTAAAAGTTGCCCGCAGGTTGGATCACAGATGAGGTCATGGCACTGATCATAACCTTGAAGCCCGGACGATGTTTGCGCCGACGGCCGGTCCGTCCTATGCTCGAAGACGAATAGGCCCTGGGCGGCCGCCGAGTATGCAAAAACTACTTTGATTCCAACCTTTTCCGCAGTAAGCGATCGAGGACCGGCTTCTCGAACATGAGCGAACCCTCATCCATCCTGGCCTGCGACTTCCATCGCGAACCCTCCGCGCCGCGAAAGCTGATCATCCAGATTCCATGCCTGGACGAAGCTGAGACCCTGGCCGTTACCCTGGCCGATCTTCCGCACGAAGTGCCCGGGTTCGACATCGTCGAATGGCTCATCATCGACGACGGATCCACCGATGCCACAGCGCAGGTCGCACTTGAACATGGCGTGCACCACGTTGTGCGACACCCCACGAACCGGGGTCTTGCGCAGGCCTTTATGACGGGCATCGACGCCTGCCTTCGCCTGGACGCGGACGTCATTGTCAACACCGATGCCGACAATCAGTATTGTGGATACGACATCCCCTTACTGACGGCACCGGTACTTGCCGGTGAGGCCGATATGGTGATCGGCGCGCGCCCGATCGAGGATACCGAGCACTTCTCCTGGGTGAAGAAACGTCTGCAGAAGCTGGGCAGCTGGGCCGTCCGTGTAGCAAGCACCACTCAGGTCGCCGACGCTCCTAGCGGTTTCCGCGCACTGTCGCGCGAGGCAGCGATGCGTTTGCATGTGTTCAATGCCTACACCTATACGCTGGAGACGATCATCCAGGCGGGACAAAGCAACCTGCGCGTGATCTCGGTGCCTATCCGTACCAATGGCGACCTGCGACCTTCACGACTGGTCAAGAGCATCACCAGTTATGTCAACCGCTCGCTGATGACGATCATCCGGGTGTTCGTGATCTACCGCCCGCTCACGTTCTTCGTCTCAATCGGCGCAGTGCTGGGGCTGGCAGGATTGGTGGCAGGCGTCCGCTTCCTCGTCTTCTACGTTGTCGGCGAGGGCCAGGGACACATCCAGTCCGTCATACTGTGCGCGCTGTTCCTGCTCAGCAGCCTGTTGTTCGTGATGATGGGTCTGATTGGCGAACTGATTGCCAGCAATCGCAAGCTTCTTGAGCAAATAGATATGGATATCAGGAAGTTATATTCAAGAATGGATCGTAAACCCTAATCGTATCCCTGACGGCGGCGCTCGCAAGATTATGGGCAGCCGGCAGGCTCGGTGGTAACCTACGACGCTTTGATCGGGCCGGTGGGGCCCGAATGCCGGGCGTCCCCCAGGTTGGTGGTGTCATACACCGCAATCCGACCAAGGAAAGGATGCCCGTGCTCATGGAATTGAGGCGGTCTGCATGAGAATTACTGTCATCGGCTCTGGCTATGTCGGCCTGGTCACGGGTGCCTGCCTGGCGGAGGTCGGCAACGATGTCCTTTGCCTGGACATCGACCAGGCGAAGATCGACATGATCAATGCCGGCGGCATCCCTATCCACGAACCCGGCCTGGACCAACTGGTCGCTCGCAATATGGCTGGTGGACGACTCGCTTTCACCAGCGATCCGGCGAGAGCTTCGTCCCACGGCCGTGTGCAGTTCATTGCAGTTGGTACGCCTCCGGACGAGGATGGTTCAGCCGATCTAAAATACGTCATCGCCGCCGCGCGGAACATCGCGCGCCATATGACGGATTACAAAATCGTGGTGGACAAGTCCACGGTCCCGGTAGGCACAGCCGACAAGGTGCGCGAAGCCATGGCCAGCGTGCTGGCCGAACGCGGCGAAGAGATTCCTTTCAGCGTGGTCTCCAACCCCGAGTTCCTCAAGGAAGGGGCCGCGATCGACGATTTCATGAGTCCGGATCGCATCGTGATCGGTGCGGACGAGCCGCGTGCGATCGAAGCCATGCGCACCCTGTACTCACCGTTCGTACGCAACCACGACCGGTTGCTGGTAATGAACGTGCGCTCGGCGGAGCTCACCAAGTACGCCGCGAATTCGATGTTGGCCACCCGCATCAGTTTCATGAACGAACTGTCCGTACTGGCCGAACGTGTCGGCGCCGATATCGAAGCCGTCCGTGTGGGTATCGGCTCAGATTCGCGCATCGGCTATTCCTTCCTTTACGCAGGGTGCGGTTACGGCGGCTCATGCTTCCCCAAGGACGTCAAGGCGCTGGTGCGGACGGCAGCCGACAACGGGGTTGACCTCGATATCCTGCGAGCCGTCGAAGGCGCTAATGATCGCCAGAAGCGGCTGTTGGTGGACAAGGTCAAGAAGCTCTTCGGCGAGCGATTGCATGGCCGCCATTTCGCGCTGTGGGGCCTGGCATTCAAACCCAAGACTGACGACATGCGCGAGGCCGCCAGTCGCGAGATCATCGCGGGACTTCTTGCCGCCGGAGCCACTATCACGGCCTACGACCCTGTGGCAACTGACGAGGCCAAGCGGATCTATGCTGAAGAGTCTCGCATCACTTTCTCTATCCGCCCGCTTGATGCCTGCCAAGGGGCCGATGCATTGATTATCGTCACCGAGTGGAAGGAATTCCGCAGCCCTGACTTCGACGGCGTCCGCGAGCGACTCAAGCAACCGGTGATCATCGACGGCCGCAATATGTACGTTCCGCGGGATATCCGGGAACTTGGGTTCGAATACATCTCCATCGGCCGCCCGTAGGCACTTAGGACCACACATGACGTATCGTGATACACAGAAGGTCCTTGTGACCGGTGGCGCGGGTTTCCTGGGCTCGCATCTTTGCGACCGCCTGGTCGATGCCGGTGCCGATGTTCTTTGCCTGGACAACCTCTATACGGGCACGAAGAAAAACGTCGCCCACCTGCACGACCGAACCAACTTCGAATTCGTGCGGCACGACGTCACCATGCCGTTGTATGTCGAGATTGACCGGATTTTCAACCTGGCTTGCCCAGCCTCGCCGATTCACTACCAGTACGATCCGGTGCAGACCACCAAAACCAGCGTGCATGGTGCGATCAACATGCTTGGCCTGGCCAAGCGGCTGCGCGCGCGAATCCTCCAGGCGTCAACCAGCGAGGTCTACGGTGATCCGGAAGTGCATCCGCAAAAAGAGGAATACTGGGGCCGGGTGAACCCAATCGGTATCCGCAGCTGCTACGACGAAGGCAAGCGCTGCGCCGAGACCCTCTTCTTCGACTACCGTCGCCAGCACAACCTGGAGATCAAAGTCGTGCGCATCTTCAACACCTACGGTCCGCGCATGAACCCGCACGACGGCCGTGTGGTGAGCAACTTCATCGTCCAGGCACTAAAGGGCGAGGACATCACGATTTATGGCGATGGCAGCCAGACGCGCAGCTTCTGTTATGTCGACGACCTCATCGAGGCCATGCTCCGCATGATGGATACCCGCGCCGACTTCACCGGCCCCGTCAATATCGGCAATCCCGGCGAGTTCACCATGCTCGAACTGGCCGAAAAGATCCTGTCGCTCGTCGGGAGCACATCGAAAATCGTGTACCAGCCGTTGCCGCAGGATGATCCGCGGCAACGCCAGCCGGACATTTCCCTGGCCAAGTCCGAATTGGACTGGCAGCCAAAGGTTTCGCTCGAGGATGGCCTCAAGGAAACCATTTCCTACTTCAAGAGGTTGTTGCAGGCATGAGGCTTTCCGTCGTTATCCCTTGCTACAACGAAGAAAAGACCATTCGCACGATCGTTGACGCCGTGCGCGCCTCGCCGTATGACGAGAAGGAAATCATCATCGTCGACGATTGCTCACGCGACAACACGCGGCAGATCCTTCGCGACGAGATCGCCCCCTTGGTCGACCAGATCCTCTATCACGAGGTCAATCAGGGCAAGGGCGCCGCCCTTCGCACGGGCATCCAGGCCGCTACGGGCGATATCGTGATAATCCAGGACGCCGACCTGGAATACGACCCTAACGAATATCCGAGCCTGGTGGAACCGATCCGCCTGAACAAGGCCGATGTCGTATTCGGCTCGCGTTTCATGGGCGGCCAGCCGCATCGCGTGCTGTACTTCTGGCACAAGGTAGGCAACAGCTTCCTTACATTGCTGTCGAACATGTTCACCAACCTCGATCTCACTGACATGGAGACCTGCTACAAGGTGTTCCGTCGCGAGATCATCCAGGCGGTGAAAATCGAGGAAAACCGCTTCGGCTTCGAACCGGAGATCACGGCCAAGATCGCCAAGACGCACTGCCGTATCTTCGAAGTGGGCATCTCGTACTACGGTCGCACCTACGAGGAAGGCAAGAAGATTGGCTGGAAGGACGGCTTCCGCGCGCTGTACTGCATCGTGAAATACAACCTTTTCCGATGAAGTTCCTGCTCAACCTCAAGCTCTTCCGTTATTTGTTCGTCGGCGGCTTAGCCGCCGTCGTGGATTTCACGGCCTTCGCATTGCTCACGCGCGGGGAGATCCTGCATTGGTTCCCGGCGGCCATAGCGAGCTTCACGCTCGCCACCTTGGTGAACTATTTCCTGGCGATTCATTTCGTCTTTGAAAGTGGGGTGCGGTTTCCGCGCAAGCATCACGAAATCGGGCTGACCTTCCTGGTGAGCCTGGTTGGGCTATGCATCAACCAGTTCACGCTGTGGGTGTGCATCCACTTTTACCGGGTGGATCCGCTCATCGCCAAGATCGTCGGTACGGGCGTAGTGTTCTTCTGGAACTACGGGGCCCGCCGTTATTTTGTCTTCAAGCCCGCCAGGACGACCGATTGACAGTCCCCGCGATCCCCACGCCGAATAGCCTTCTGCGACTCCTGACGCCTGCCCTGTTTCTCGCGGCAGGCATCACCTTCGTCGTGTGGACTGCGATGCACGGCTTTACCGCCATGCCGGGCGATGTCGGTGACGCGCGTTTCAATAACATCATCCTGGAGCACCTTTATCGCTGGTGCACTGGGGCGGACAAAAGCCTATGGACGCCAGAATTCTACTATCCGGTACGGGGCACGCTCACATTCAGTGACAACCATTTCGGTACGGGCTGGTTCTACATCCTGGCACGCCTCACTGGCCTGTCTCAGTACCAGGCTTTCGATGCCTGGTTCCTCGCCGGCTGCATTGCCAATTTCGTTTCCTGTCATGTGGTGCTACGCAAGCTGGGTTATAGCGTCCTTGGCTCTGCCGTGGGAGCGTTCGTCTTCGCCTTCGGATTACCGGCCAGTACCCAGTTCGGTCATGTGCAGCTGACATTTCGCTTCGCCCTGCCGCTGGCATTGCTGGCGTGGCACCGCTTCATCGACGGTGGCTCGCTGCGCCAACTCGGTTATGCCGCGCTGTATGTCTGCCTGACGTTCTACTGCGCAATCTATCTGGGTTATTTCCTCGTATTGGTGCTGGCCGCATGGACGCTGGCAGCCCTGGCCACCGCTAGTTCGCTCGGCGTGGCCTTCCCGCATCGTCGTGTCCTGCAGGCTTATGCCGCGGCCAGCAAGTATGACCGATGGCTCACTATTGGCCTGCTGACGTTGTCGCTCGCCCTTATGTGGGTACTCTTCCGGCCTTATCTCCATTTTGCTGCGCTATATCACTTCCAGCGCGGGGCGGAGGAGATCGTCAAGATGCTCCCGCGAGCCGGAAGCTATCTGCTGGCCGACGATTCACGGGTGTGGTCGTGGCTGGGGCGTGGTCTGGACGTTCCCGCGCGACAAGAGCAGCAAATGTTTGTGGGATTCCTACCCCTTGTGCTTGCTGCACTGGCGCTGCTGCGCGCCACTCCGGCGACACACCGCATGTCCGTGCTGGCGGCGTCGACGCTTGCCGTGCTGGTCGCCTTCACCCTGTGCATCCATGGGCACTCGATCTATCTCTGGTTCGTCCAGGCGCCTGGCGCCAACGCCATCCGCGCCGTGAGCCGCATCATCCTGGCGATGCTGCTGCCGGTCGCCATGCTGTGCGCGGGAGGTATCGATGCACTCCTTCTCCCGCGTACCGGTGCGCGGCGCGCATGGCGGTTCGTTTTGGTCGCAATGCTGGCCGTGCTGACCATGGGCGAGGCCGTGGCCATGCGCATCACCTCGACACCGTTCACCGCACACGAGGCCCGCGTGAAACGCGTGCTCTCCCGACTGCCGGCGGCGCTACCGCCTAACGCCGTCATTTTCGTGCCACTGGAGTCGGCCCCAAACTGGTCGTGGGATCTGGACGGCATGGCCGCGGGCCAGGCGCTCGGCCGCGCCACGCTCAATGGCTATTCCGGGAATGCCCCGGAGGGCTACGCCGGCACTTGGACAGGCGATGCCTGTGGCGAGGCCTATACGCGCATTGCCGCCGGCGTGGCGATCAACCCGGACGAAGTGTTTTCCGCCGATGCGCTCGCGCGCCGCGTGGTCATCGCCGGCGCCCAGTGCAGCGTGGATGAACTGTCCAAGGCAGCCCCGCGGCCGAGCGAGCGAGATATGGCGGCGGCACGGATCACCCTTGGGGCCATTACCTTAACGCCCGATAGCCAACTCGCCGTGGATGCCACTATCGTCAATCATGGCGCGGTGACACTGACTACCAACGCCCCGCGCACCGATCCGGTGCGCTTCTCGTGGCAATGGGTACCACTGCCCGGCGAGCCTGACAAAGCCGGGAACTGGAAGACGCGGCAGGAGATCGCTGCAAGCATTCCCGCGGGCGGCGCGGGCACGACAACCTTGCATATTCCACCGCCGACCGCACCGGGCAGGTACCATCTTGCGGTCACGCTTGTGCAGGAGCGCGTGGCCTGGTTCAAGGACGCGGGCATGCCGCTGGCCGTGCACGCGACCGAGGTGGAAGTAAAGGCTGGTGCCCCTCTACAGCTTCTCGGTAAGTACACCCATGGCACGGTACCGCAACAGGGTGGCATGATCGGGCATCCTTCCTCCTGAGCAATGGCAAATCGCATGGGCCTCAATCCATTCGCCTTTAATTTCGCCAGGAGCTTTCCGGGCATCAGCCAAGCCCTGCCGCTTCCAGCGGACACGACGGAAGCCACATTACGAAGCTGGCTGGCGGGGTTTCGCCTCGATGGCGGCCCGGCAAGCGAACTGGCGGCCTATCTCGACGAGGACTTTCGCCGGTTTGTATATACGCTTGGCCTGGTCCCGGATAGCACCGGGCGCCTGCTGGAGATCGGCGCCAACCCCTACTTCACCTCGATTCTGTTGAAGAAATACCGACGTTTCGAACTTTCCTGCACCAACTATTTCGGCATCGATGGTGGTGGATCGACACAGGTGATGCGGCACGACGACACCGGGGAGGCGTTCGAGTTTCCGTTCATGAACAACAACGTCGAGATAGAGGACATTCCCTTCGATGGCCTATTCGACGTGGTGCTGTTTTGTGAGGTGATCGAGCACCTGGCGCGCGACCCCATGGCGGCACTATTGCGCATCAAGCAGAAGCTGGCACCTGATGGCTATCTGGTGCTGAGCACGCCCAACGTCTGTCGCCTGGAGAACGTGGCGCGGATGCTCTGTGGTGCCAATCTCTATGATCCGTTATCCGGCTATGGCGTCTACGGGCGGCACAACCGGGAATACAACAAGCACGAACTGTATACCCTGCTCACCCACCTGGGTTTCGACGTGGAGCTGGTATTTGCCTCTGATGTCCATGAGAACCATGCCACTGAATGGTTCCCGGGGCGGCGCCTTGCCCGCGAGTTGCGCGTGGTCAAGCATCGCATCCACGATCTGGGGCAGTACATCTTCATCCGCGCTCGAAACTCGCGGCCGGCGACACCAGGAAAGCCCCGGTGGCTTTACCGCAGCTACCCGGACGCCGACATGGCCAGCTGAGCCGACCCAATTCGCTTATAATCCGTTCAATTGAATACATTTTCCCGGAGCACCACGATGATCGTGCCTGTCATTCTCAGCGGCGGCAGCGGCACTCGGCTATGGCCCCTTTCGCGCAAGAACCGGCCGAAGCAGTTTCTTGCCCTTATGGGGGGGGAAACGCTCTTTCAGCAGACCATGCAGCGCGTGGCACGCATGTCCAATGCCGGAACTCCCATTGTCGTCTGCAGCGACGACCACCGCTTCATGGTGGCCGAGCAGTTGCAGGAACTCCATGTGGAGGAAGCTTCGATCCTGCTTGAGCCGGTGCCTCGCAATACCGCCCCGGCCATCGCGCTCGCAGCCCTGCATGCCATGACCACGGACCCCGAGGCACTCCTGCTGGTGTTGCCGGCCGACCACCTGATCGGTGACAGCCGCAGTTTCCTGGACGCCGTGGCCAAGGCCGTGCCGTTTGCCAGGGAGGACCTTCTGGTGACCTTCGGCATTCGTCCCTCGGGGCCGGAAACCGGCTTCGGTTACATCCGCCACGGCGAGGCCTGTGGCGCGGGTGGATTCAAAGTCGACCAGTTCGTCGAAAAGCCGACTCTGGAGATAGCCGAAGGCTACGTGGCCAGCGGCGAGTACGAGTGGAACTCGGGGATGTTCCTCTTCGGCGCGCGGCGCTTCCTTGCCGAGCTAGACACACACGCTCCGGATGTGGCTCGCGCTGCACGTGCCACCTACGCCACTTCCAGCCGTGACCTCGACTTCGTTCGCCTTGATGCTGAAACCATGGCCACGTCGCCCGACATCTCGATCGACTACGCCGTGATGGAGAGAACCGACCGCGCCGTCGTGGTACCGGTGGACTGCAACTGGAGTGATATCGGTTCGTGGTCAGCGCTGTGGCAGGCGAGTGAGAAAGATGCAGACAACAACGCCTTTGAGGGCGATGTGATCAGCATCGGTAGCAGCAACAATTTGGTCCGCACCCACGACCGACACCTGGTGGCCGTGGTGGGCGTTGAAGACGTCGTCGTGGTCACGACGCCAGATGCTACTCTCGTCACCACCATGGCGGGCGCACAGGACGTCAAGACGGTGGTCGATGAGCTCAAGCGCGCCGGTCGCAGGGAGCACCTCTTCCATCGCAAGGTCTACCGTCCGTGGGGTGCCTACGATTCCATCGACATGGGCGAACGCTTCCAGGTCAAGCGTATCGTGGTACGTCCCGGTGCCGCTCTCAGCCTGCAGATGCACCACCATCGCGCCGAGCACTGGATCGTCGTCTCCGGCACGGCCGAGGTCACCTGCAACGACAAGGTTTTCCTGCTGGCGGAGAACCAGAGTACCTACCTTCCACTTGGAAGCACGCATCGTCTGCGCAATCCGGGCAAGGTGCCGCTGGAACTCATTGAAGTGCAGTCGGGCAGCTATCTTGGGGAAGACGATATCGTCCGTTTCGAAGACGTCTACGGGCGGTCCTGAAAGCGTTTCCTGCGCGGCAGGATAATCTTGTATAGGCGCGGAACTCTGATCCCCGCGCACATTGGCGTTAATTTTCTTCATGGAAGAAAGGGGAATGAGCATGGCAATCTTGCCAGCCGAAGTATCCGAGCGGCGGCGTCTTGCTACCTTAATGGCGGTCATCGCCGCAATATGCATCGCCGCATGCGTTTACATCTACGGGGAAGGCCTGAATTCCCCCGTGGTCCGCTCGGATGGGTTCGGTTATTACTCGTACCTGCCCGCAGCGTTTGTCGACCACGATCTTAGTTACACCACGCTCCAGGCCAACCTCCCACCGCATACCCATCTTGAGTCGTACGGGATCGCCCGTCATTCGGAAACCGGAAAGTGGTTCACCAAATATCCGATCGGCACGGCGATCATGGAAACGCCATCGTTTCTCGTGGCCTACATTGGCGAGAAGGTGACGGCTCGACCGGCCACTGGTTACTCCCGGTTGTTCCAGTATGCAAACGTAGGCAGTTCCATCGGATGGCTGCTGATAGGCATTCTGATGGTGTATGGCGCACTTCGACGCTGGTTCGACGAACGGATTAGCCTGCTTACAGTTACATTGCTGGCGTTCGCGACGAACTTGTTTCACTACGCCACTTACGACGGCTCCTTCTCGCATGTGTATTCCTTTGCGGCATTCGCGATCGTGTTGCGTCTGGCGCTGGCGTACCGGGATGCGACAACGCACCGAGCGCGCATAGGCTTTGTCGTGGCCTGTGGTGCTTTCGCCGGTCTCGCCACGATCATTCGCATACCCAATGGCTTCGTCGTGCTGTTACCTGCATGCGTGCTGTTCGAGCGCCTCTGGAACGAACGCGACCTACGCCGATTTGCAACGGCATCGTCTCTGTGCGTGCTGGCCTGGTTCGTGGCGCTCCTGCCGCAGCTCGTTTACCAGCATGCCACCACTGGCAAGTTCCTTGCCAACACGTACGCCGAATCGTTCCTGCATGAGTCCTTCAACTGGACGCATCCTGAGCTCTTCAATTTTCTCTTCAGCATCCGAAAGGGATTTTTCTTCTGGGCGCCCGTGATGCTCCTTGCCGTAGCAGGCATACCTTCGCTATTCCGCAAGGATCGATGGCTCGCAGCAGCGATCACCGCGATCTTCGTGATCGAGATCTATGTCTGCGCCAGCTGGTATTCGTGGTTCTTTGGTGCAAGCTACGGGTCGCGTCCACTGGTGGATATCATGGCGCTGCTGGCGCTTCCCCTGGCGGCTGGCCTGGACAGGCTGGTAAAAGCATGGTCTCGCCTGGTTTACCTTGGCGCCTTCGTGGCGATTGCACTCAGCCTCACCATGACCTTTTCCTATTGGAAGGGGTATGTGAAATACGACAAGACAGACTACGCCACCATGCGTGCACTGCCGGGTCGACTGTTCAACTAAGGTCATCATCTGGCAACATGAACCGACTTGACGCCACTGATAACGCGTGGGAAGGCAGACTCCGCATCGTGGAGTGGTTGCTGGTGGCCGTCGGCATCGTGCTGTTGTTCCGTTCGGCGGTGCCAACCATCGACAGTGATGGCCTGGTGCGCCTGAAGATGGTGCAATCGCTCTTCAGTGATGGCCCCCTTTCAAGGGCCAAGTACTCGATCATCCAGCCATTGCTTGCCAGCCCGCTCTACTGGCTAGGCGGCAAGTTCGACCGGGCCGAGGCGTTCCTCACGCGATATAACTTTGTCGTCTTCGTCGTTTTGCTGGCGGGTCTGCATGGATGGGTACGTGGCCGTGAAGGTGCTGCCATTGCACGCCGGACAGTACTGTTACTTATGTGCGCATCAATGTTGCCACAGGCCACCGAGCACTTCTTCACCGAACTAACCACACTGACGCTCGTGGTACTGGGTTACCTGCTCTTCCGAACGCAGCGGATGGCAGGCGGTGTTGTCATGTCTATCGGCATCGCCAACTCGCCAGCACTTTTGCCAGCATTCGGTGTTGTTATGGCACTGGAAGCCTGGCGGCAGCGGCGCCTATCGGTGCTGGCTTTGGTTTTGCTACCGCTGGCGCTAGGCATGCTGGACAACTACTTTCGCAATGGCACCATGTTTCAATCCGCTTATCTCGCCGACACCGAACATGGCAGCCGAACTATCCTCCCGTTCTCTGCTTTGCCGGGTTTCAGCTATCCATTGTTGTTCGGACTGCTATCCATCACATTCGCCTTTGGTCGGGGATTAGTGTTCTTTAGCCCTGGGCTGTTCCTTCCCCTGCTGTCGCCATGGCCATCCCAAGGCACGGAACTGCGCCGGTTGACAGGGGTACTTGTGTTGTTCACCGTAGTCATGATCCTGACGTATGCGCGCTGGTGGGCGTGGTACGGCGGAGGATCATGGGGACCTCGATTCTTCCTGCTGGCCTCGATACCCGCCACATTATTGATGGCTTCGGCGATGCTTTCACAATCCATCGCCACCGGGTGGCGAGTGCTGTGGTTGCCTGCGACGTTGATTCTGAGCGCTTGGGTATCCATCCAGGGCTTCGTCTGGGGTACACAGGACTTCGCCACCTGCGAACAGAATGACTACGCGCTGGAGCTGCTTTGCTGGTACACGCCCGAGTTCAGTGCTCCATGGCGCCAGTTCGCCAGCGGGTTCCACATCGCCGAGCGGCACCATCTTCGGTATGGGATCTGGCAGGCTGCCGTGGCGATTTACTTGCTCGTGTTGTCCATGGCATCTATGGCACCCATGCTGACAAAGCTTGCGTGGCACCTGTGCCACAGCTTGCGCGACCCTTCCCCTCAAGGCACCAGCAAGCGCGCCGATTAACGTAGCGGCTGCGCTTCGCTGGAACCTGCCGCAACAAACCTGACAGACGTAAGTCCAACGCCAAGGACGCGCGAATCAGTGCTCACCTCCAGCGCTGACGGCGACGCGGCCAATGGTGTAAGTATGGTGATGTCCAAAGCGTTGCCCTGGGTGCGGACGCTCTTATCCAGGGGAATCGTAGCGACGAAAGTCTCGCCCACACGCCGGAACGTCCACGTTTGATCGGGTATGCCTGGTGAGCGCACGACGAGCGTCTGTATATTACGGCCATCGATCACGAAACCACGAAACGTCAACTTGACCGCGGCGACGTCCTTTAGGAAATCGTTCCCACGGTCCCGCAGGCGCAAGCTAGCATGTGATCCCGTGGTCCAGCGTCCCCAGCGCTCTTCCGAGCTCCATCCGTCCCGATACGCCATGATGTTACCGTTGACCATCGAGGGAAGGAGGTCCGCGTCGAGCGTCGGCGGGATCCGTACCAATCGGTAGAGGAAGAGTTGAGTATCCACCATGGATGCGTACTGCCCGGGTGGCCGATGGTTGAACCTGAAATTACCTACACGCAAATGCATCGACGTGGCAAGGTCGAAGCCAGATGGTTGCGCACTTGAGGTAGTAAGCAGGTAGATCGCATCGAAATCACGGTCAAGATTGGCCAGATACTTCCAGTTCGACAACGATGCAGCATTGACGTCGGTCACGTAACGACCGTACATAGATGTCATCGGTGTCTCCAGCGAACCATCGAATAGGCCCGCGCCGTGCATCGCAGGTCCATCGACCATCAACAGGTCATCTGAACTTACCCAGCCGGCGATTTCGTCGAGCGCGGGGGCTGATCCTTCCAGTGCCCGGTGCGACATCGGAAGAATGGACAGTGCTGCTCCATATACGATCGAAAACCCTAGCCCCAAAGCGACTGACTTGCGGGCTAGCCTCCCTTGAAGTGAGCAAGCGGCAAGCACGCACAAAAGGATGGCATAAGGCACGAACTCGCTCACCAGGTAGCGTGCGTAGTACGGTTGGTAAGGGATGACGTTCTGCATCACGCCGACGTAGAACAGAAAACCCAGCATGAACAGGACAACGCAAATCACGCGCCAATCCCGCCAGCGCCAACACATGGCCGCCAGGCAACCCACGATCAACACCGGCCCGAGATAAACCGCTGCCACGACCAGGCTTGCTGACTTTAGTGCATGCGTTCCCTGGCCAGCGATAACCGACAACTGGTTGACCCATGGGTCATTCACCAACGCATGACTATACGCCAGGCGACGAAACTTCATCACCGCAAACACCAGAAACAGGCCGGTGGCAACTGCAGGAATCCATGTTGCCTTGTTTGTAAATCTCGTAGTTATGATTCGTCGAAGACGATCGTTCCTGAGAAAAACTACTGCGAGGGCATAGGCCGACAGGAACAGCAGCGCCACATAACCTAGCCAGCGTAACCAGTGGGGGCCGAAGACCGAAGAAAATGACGATGCGTAAATGGCATCCGCGTAAGAACCGGACCAGTGAAGCCCATATAGGCAAGATGCGACGAATATCGCCAGCACGAGGCCAACCCATGCCACGATTGCAGCAGCCCGCCCGCGCTGTTCATCCCAAACAGCCGCCAGCAGGGCAATCGCCACCAGGAATGGTAAGTACATAAAGCCGGAAATGCGGGTAAAGAAGACTCCGGCCATGCCCACGGCCGCGAGCGTCAGCCACCGGGTATGGCGGCCCTCCGGCGGCGCGGTTGCGTAAATCGCCAAGAATCCGAGCCCCATGGCCGAGAACATCAATGTCGGCACTTCGGTGACGGGGAATTTTGAAAAGAATGCATGCAGAGGATTGCAGGCGAGAAGAAAACCAGCCCAGGCTGCCGTTCGTTCACCGCCCAGGGCCAGAGCGAGTCGATAGAAGTAAACCACCGATGCGACAGCCATGACGGTCAGGGCATAGACCCCCGCTGGTTGTCCGAAGAGGCCGGAGAACACTGCCATCCAGACGGCGAAAAGATGGTAGAACTGGAACTCCAGGACCGGGATGCCGTCGGAGGTACGGGAAGTGGCATAGATACCCGGACGCTGGAGTTGCTGGACGTAATTGTCTTTGAAATAAAGCGCGCGCGAAGCCGTGTCGCTTATACGCGCCATGGTCTCTTCCTCGACTTGCACCCCGCCACCACGAACGATCTGGGCGGCCATATTCACGTAGATACCTTGATCCTGCCCCCCAAAAACGTAGTTATAAGGAACAAGCCGGAAAAACAATGTCAAACCGATGAGGAGCCAGACCACGCGGGCATTTGGGCGTATCGTGCCTGGGTTCCTCGCAAGCACGTCGGCCGCCGGTATCCACTTCGCATAACCCCATGTCACCAGCGTCGCGAGCAGCGCCACCTGCGGCGCGAGGAAGCATTGCGCAAGTGAGGCTATTAGACCAATGGTCGAGATGGCGGCGATGAAAACCGCCAGCAACTCCAGGACACGGTCAGTCGATGGCAGGCGCACACGGGCTGCGTGGTTGTCCATGAAGATCCTCTCCGTCAGCTTGCAGGATTTGGAGCAAAACGTAACACGCCCACCCTGATCGAGCATCCAGATCCACGATTTAACCAGCGTGCGCGTACATCCAGCGAAGGGTCTCTTCAAGGGGAATAGTGTCAAGGGGCCCGATCATGGCAACCAGCCGCCGTGTATCGCCTGTGAGCCGGGCAACCTCATTGGCGCGCACGAAAGCAGGGTTCACCTTCACGTCGATGGCATAACCGGCAATGGATTCCATGGCACGTATTACGTCCGTTAGCGATATCGAGATACCCGAACAAAGATTGACCGCATCACCGGCCGGAGGAGCCTTGAGTATGCGTACATATACCGAAGCGACGAATCGAACGTCCTGGAACTCACGGGCGACGTCGATATTGCCCAGTTCGATGGCTCGCTCGCCGCGACGGAAGTGGCCCACGACCTTCGGTAGCAGGAACTGGTCTGCCTGGCCTACACCGGTATAGTTGAATGGCCGTACCAAGGTTATCGGTACATGTGGCATCCACAGACGCGCCATGTATTCCATGGCGATCTTGCTTACGGCGTAGTCATTGGCCGGACGTGGCGGCAGGCCCTCGGAAAGAACTTCCTGGTCGCTATTGCCGTAGACATTGGCGCTACTGGCAAGCAGCACATGCTCAATGTCCGGGACATGCTTGGCGAGCGCCTCAAGGAGATTCCGTGTGCCAACCACGTTGACGCGATACATCTCCTCGGCATCCCCATGGGCCACGAAAGCAATGGCGGCAAGGTGAATGACATGCGTCGGCCGGATCGCTGCGACGGCGGCCATCACATCCTGGCGATCAAGAATATCGATTGCTGCCGTGTCCAAGCCCCCGTCGACGGTGAGACCGACGACGTCGAATCCTTCCCTGCTCAGGGCCTCGGTGACGTAGTGCCCCGAGAACCCCCGGTGGCCCGTCACCAATACGCGACGACCGGGTTTAGTAGGAGGCGTCACGTTCGTTCCGGCGAAGGTCGGCCTGGACCATCATGCGGCACAGTTCTTCAAGGGTGGTGCTGGGCTTCCAGCCTAGCTTGGCCTCGGCCTTGCTGGCGTCGCCAATGAGCAATTCGACTTCGGCCGGCCGATAGAACTTGGGATTGATTCGCACCAGCATCTTGCCGGTATCGGCACAAATGCCTTTCTCGTGCTCATCCTTACCTTCCCAGCGGATGCGGATATCCACAGCCGCGAACGCAAGGGCGACGAAGTCGCGCACCGTTTCGGTACGGTTGGTGGCCAGAACGAAAGTGTCCGGCTCGTCAACCTGGAGCATGCGCCACATGCCCTCGACGTATTCCTTGGCAAAGCCCCAGTCGCGCTTGGCATCCATGTTGCCAAGCTCCAGGGTATCAAGCTTGCCCAGCTTGATCTTGGCCACCGCATCGGTGATCTTGCGGGTAACGAACTCACGCCCGCGCAGCGGTGACTCGTGGTTGAAGAGGATGCCGCTCGAACCAAAGATGCCATAGGACTCGCGGTAATTGACCGTAATCCAATGAGCGTAGAGCTTGGCGACGCCATACGGGCTACGGGGATAGAACGGCGTATCTTCCTTCTGCGGGACAGCCTGCACCTTGCCGAACATCTCGGAAGTCGATGCCTGGTAGAAGCGAATACCCGAATTCACTACCCGGATTGCCTCAAGCATGTGCAGCGCGCCAACGGCCGTGATCTGGGCGGTCGTCGCCGGCTGATCGAAGGACACCCCCACGAAGCTCTGGGCCGCCAGGTTATAGACCTCGGTTGCGCCCGTGGATTGCAGCAGGCGAATCGCCGAACCCGTGTCGGTCAGGTCAAACTCCACCAGTTCGAGGTTGGGATGGTTCTGGATACCCAGTTCCTCGATGCGCCAGAAGTTCACCGAACTGGTGCGGCGGTATGTCCCGAACACCCGATACCCCTTCTCTAGCAGGAGTTCGGCCAGATAAGCGCCATCTTGACCGGAAATGCCGGTGATCAGTGCAGTTTTCATTAGGATCCCATCGCGTGCGTTAGATCGTTCGGTGAACGGGGCATTTTGGGTGACACGTCGCCCAGACTCAAGCGCTCCACCTCAATGGCGCTCAACTCCAGTGTTACTTCAGCATCGACCATGATGCCTACGCGCAGATCGGCGACGTCTTCGAGGAGTTCGAATTCGAAGGTTTGTGAAAACCCATCGACCATGTCTAGAGGCTCGGAGGCCATATTGGAGGATTCACGATGGGCAAGCACGTCGATCCAGGCAATGCCATCGGCACCATCGCGGCGTCCCTTGGCCACCACCCGATAGTGGCCGGCCGTGGCTGGGAAGGCTCGGCTCAGATATAGCTGGCCGGGCTCGCCCGTCGACACCCGAGCCGTCGCCACCAGGGCACCCGCAGACGAGTCTGACATGTAATCACTCGCCGCAAGACGTCGCCGCGGGCCTGACCGCCAGGATAGTGGCCATTTTCCGTTGATGACCACGTCCAGGAGTTGGCGCGAACTGGCGTACCAGCTTAGCCACGGCATGCCCGCCGAGGGTGGTGCTACACCGTCGGATTCGAGTGCGAGCCACTGCTTGACGGCGGCAGCCAGTTCGCGCGCGGACAGGCCATCGAAATACGAAGCGTGTGACCCGGCGACTTCCCTGAAAATGGGCAAGTCCCGGGCAAGGATGGGAAGGCCGTACTGGGCTGCCTCGATTAACGGAAGCCCAAAACCTTCGCCTTCCGAGGACGCCAGCAAGGCTGTGGCGCCGTGGTACATCGATACCAGCGTCGCATCATCGGCGCGTTCAAGCCAGTGAAGATGTCGACCGGCTTCGGCATGACCGCGCAGCCGGTCGATCGTCTCATCCATATGCCAACCCGCTTTGCCGATGATGACAAGGTTCACCTCCACGCCATCAGCCCACAACAGTTCGAACGCCGACAGTGCCTGCGCATGGCCCTTGCGTGGCTCGATCGTGCCGACCATCAGGAAGGTTGGACGACCCTGCATCGGTGCCGGCAACTCGCTCGGCGCGTGTATCGATGAGTCATTGGCAACCAGGTCCGCACCCAGATGGAACCACCCAATCTTGAGAGGGCGACTACGTTCTGGATGTCCCTGGTCCAACCAGGCGACAAGTTCATCGGCCACCGTGCGCGAGATGCAAATGAGGCCGTCCGCGATTCGGGCGATCGACTCGTACCAGCTGCGGAACATGGGAAGCCCCGCGGGATCAAAGCAATCAGGGCGTAAAAGCGGCAGGACGTCATAAACGACGAAGATAACTTCGACGCCAACGCTGCGCATGGCGTGGAATGTAGCGGTCAGGTACGGAACCATATGCGCGGTGAGGTCAATCCCCAGAAAGATGTCATCTGCCTGGAATATCACCAGTTCATCGGGTGGCAGGACGAAATCCGCCTGCACCCTGCCCTGCATCCATTGGCGCGCATAACGAAATACGCCGTCTCGCTGAAGATAGACCGGCTCGACGCGGAACCCAGGTGGAGGATCGGCCAGGAGTTCCGCGACGATGTGCCGAACCACGCGCTGAATCCCGGTCTTGGCATCTTCAATCACCAGATGCGACACATCCAGGTACAACGAACGCATCGACCCCTGCGTTGACGTTTGGCTGGCCATGGCATTAGCCACGCGCTTCAGGTCAGCTGGTGGCAAGGTCTGGATGCCAGGAATGTCCAGCAAGCGGTTGACAAGCTTCTCGTAACGCACGCGCCTTGGGTCTTGGTCAGCCTCGGTGGCAACCCAGGACCAACGGGGCGAGGCAAGACGAAGGTCATGTACGGAGAGCGCAGGTTCGATATGGCCTGCATCTGGCTTTAGCGGATAACCATCGCGGCGATACGTCAGTTCGGACAACAAGGCCGGCGATTCCGACGCCAGGACCGTGGTAACGAGCGGGAGTAATCCGGAGCCCACCAGCTCCAATGGCTTGTCCCGGAGGTTCGGCAGAAGGCGTGCCGTAGTCTCATCGTCACGCACAGCGAGCCGTTGCGTCGATGGGAGCGTCACAACTTGCGGGCCCGACTGGCTTGGCCGATGAGCTAGTGCATTCTCGATGGCACCCCACGCAGCGGACGCCGATGCCCGCCATGAAAATCGCTTGGTCTGATTCGCTCCGTGCTGACGTATAGCCTGGCGGAAGCCTTCGTCGAGCAACCCCTTCTCCATCGCGGCACGAATAGCATCGATATCGAGGGGATCGAACAGCGCTGATGCATAACCAATGACCTCGGGCAAACTCGTGGCATTGGCGCCCATCACAACGGCACCACAGGACATCGCTTCAAGTGCCGGGAGACCAAAGCCCTCGTGCTCGGACGGGAAAATATAAAGAGCGCAGGCGTTGTATAGCTTTACCAGCTCCTGGTCGGAAACGAACCCTGTGAATACCAACTCGTCTTCATCAAGTCCGGCTGCTTCGCGGACGACCGTCAGTTCGTCCCGCTCGATGACATCGATGTTCCCGACCAGCACGAGTTGGTGACCGCAACGGACGCCTTCGGGCAATCGCGCAAACGCTTCGATAAGACGCGCAAGGTTCTTGCGCACATCAAAGCCACCGGCATACATGACGAAAGGCCTTGATATACCGAATTTCCGGCCCGCATGGCGATGGCCGGCTGCATTCGACAATCGAACAAACTCATCACCCACGGCCGCTGAAATGTTGACCACACGATCCGGCTCTATCCCCATCAACCCGACCACTTCGTCGCAGGTCGACTCAGATATCCCCAACAGGACATCGCAGCGACTCAGATGGCCTAACTTCTCCCGATACCACGCCTCCTGGCCGGGTTGGCGCAAGTAAGCCGCAGGCATTACCAGCGGAATGAGGTCGAAGACGATGGCTGCCTGCAAGGCTGAGGATTCGCTCGAAACTGAGGTGACTACCGAATCGACCCATCCGTCGATCATGCTCGACGTCAGGACCACGTCCGGTGCGAGGCTCTCGAGGAAATCCTCACGCAATGCTTCGGCCACCAGGCTTCTGACACGGTTCTCCGGAAAACGCGAGGCGGTCGCCGCAAGCCCTTCCCAGGCCACCACCCGGTGCCGGGGAATCACGTCCTCAAACATGTCGCGGATCTGGACGGCGGATTCAGGCATCGCCCCATTAACCGCCAGCCATACTTCATGACCCCGCGGATCGGTTGCCATCGCCCTGGCAAGGGACATGCAGTAGCGGCCTACCCCACGGATACGACCGTCGGGAGACTGGCACGCCTGCAGATCGATCACGAGCTTCATCGACGGCTCCCGGCCTGCAGGCCTGCCTGGTGCGCGCGGAGCGTGATTCGAGACGTGAGATCGTCTGCAATGACGCTTGCGGTGGCGGACATGGGCACGACTTCCTCGCCTGGTGGCATCACGCTCAGGAATGCCCGCAAGTGGATGCCCAGGCGGGACGTTTCCGGAAACGCGCGATCGAACACCTGGCGGAACGGCGCCACGCCGACTACCTTGCGGACTGCAGGACGAATGGCCCGGGCACTCCATGCCACAAGGGGACGTGCCATGCGCCATGCACGACGAACCAGCCCCTTGGCCTTGCGAATTGGCAGCGTCAAGCGCCAGGAGGTGCTATGCAAAAGCAGCTCTAGCGCTTGTGCACGTGCGACGCTTTCCAGATGCACCAGATGCATCTGCTCAAGCAGATGTCGTTGCTCGTCACGCAATCGGCGTTCCGTCGTACGCGCCGCTTTCTGCACGATGGTCACGCGCATGAGCAAGGCGTCGCGCTGGGCGCGAAGCTTCTCGCTTTCCCCAATGGCGGCAGCCAGCCGTTCCTCGAGCGTGTTCAGGTCAGCCATGAATCAGTAACACCCCACCCTCTACATCACATCAACGGCGCGACGATCAGTGATGGATCGCCGCGTATAAGTCCGCCCGTGCCGTCCTAGCCCTTTGTCACCGCCACGGCCTCGATACGATCGATAAGCAACGCCGCGTTGACGGAAGGGGCATAGCCCTCGCGGATATCCCGGGCCGCGCAGCGCCCCAACTTCGACCCAAAGAGCGGGTCGCCGGCAAGCCGCCGCATGAAGCTAGCGGCCTGGTTCACGTCGGCCTCGGCCCAGTGTTGACCCTCGGTATACATATATTCCCCCTCCGCGACCGGCCGTAGGTGGTAGTCAACCAGGCAACTATTGTCCGGCGTCATGAAGTCGAGGTTGCCCGAATACGCTGTGCCGATCACGGGCTTGCCCAGACGCATCGCCTCAGCCATGCCCAGGCCGAAACCTTCTGAACGATGCAATGAAACGTAAGCATCGGTACATCGTTGCAGGGCCTGTACATCGCCGCGCGGCAGTACGTCGTCGCGCACGACGATACGTGGCTCGCCTGCCACTGCATTGAGCAGCTTGCGCAGCAGTTCCGGATGCCTATGTCCGTTGCTGCTCTTGATCAGCAGGCGCACAGGTTCGTTGCCCGGGAAGGCAAGCCTGAATGCCTTGATGGCGGCGAATGGATTCTTCCGCTCGATGAAGGAATTGAAATCGAATGTCGTAAGAAACGTATATTCCGGACCGATACCAAATGCCTGGCGGGACCGGCCGCTATCGACGGGCTCATCGATGGGAATCGGCACACGCGTTACCGGCTTATCGGTGGCCGACGACATGACCTTTTCGACGAAATGCGTTGCCACCAGGATTTCGTCGACCAAGTCGAGAGCCGGACGCCACTCGTCGGGAAAACGCTCCAGCTCCCAGAACCAGCAAGCCATTGTGTAATGCCCGGCAAGGCGGTCACGACCAAGTCGCTCCAGCGCCGCATCCAGGTGATCAGGATTAACGAAAACCAGGTTCACCGGATACGGCAGGTCGGTTACCAGATGGTTATCCAGGCTGCGCTCATCCAGGCCGTGGGGAATATCGATGTCCAGGTCAACGATGGCGACGCGATAACCGGCGCTCATCAGGGAACGGGTATAGAGGCGAGCATTTTCGCCGAGGCCGAACTGTCCGCGAAAATAGCCAATGAGGTTCACGCCAGCGCCAAACGATGCAGGCGGGTACACCGCTGCGTGGGCCGGCGCATTGGCCGGGACCGGGGACGGCGGGAATTTCAATGCGGCCACCGCGCGACTGGCCAGGCGCCGCGAAACATCATCACGCCAGCGCTGCGGCAGGTGACGATACATCGACCGCAGCCAGCCCTGGCTACGGATCCATGCAGAAAAATTCAGTAGCCCGATACCTCGGGCGTCCGGACCGGCATCATTTCCCGGGGTCTCGGCCATCGCCGGACGGGCCGCCATCACTCGCCCAGCGCGTCGGCCAGCTCGGACTTGAGATCGGCGATGTCCTCGACCCCCACCGACAACCGCACCAGGCTATCGCTAATCCCCAACCGCTTCCGATTGGCCACCGGAATCGATGCATGCGTCATGATCGCTGGATGCTCGATCAGGCTCTCTACACCACCGAGTGACTCGGCAAGGGCAAACAGCTCGCAGCGCTCCAGCATTCGCCGGGCCTTCTTCAGCCCACCCTTCACCTCCATCGAGATGATCCCGCCGAAACCGTCCATCTGACGCTTGGCCAGGCCATGCTGCGGGTGCGATTTCAGCCCGGGGTAGATCACGCGCTCAACGGCAGGGTGCTTCTCCAGCCACTTGGCCAGTTCCATCGCGCTTTCACAATGAGCACGCATGCGCAGGTGAAGCGTCTTCAGGCCGCGCATAGCCAGGAAACTGTCGAAAGGTCCGGCGATCGCACCCACGGAGTTCTGCACGAAGCCCATGCGCTCGGCCATCTCGGCGTCCCCAGCCACCACGATGCCGCCGACCATGTCCGAATGGCCGTTCAGATACTTGGTGGCCGAATGCAGCACCAGGTGCGCTCCGGTTTCCAGCGGGCGCTGCAGCATGGGCGAGCAGAAGGTGTTGTCCACTACCAGGATCAACCCGTGCTTGCGGGCGAAGGCGCCCAGCTTGGCCAGGTCCACCAGCTTGAGCATCGGGTTGGTGGGGGTCTCGGCCCAGATCATCCGGGTCTCGGGACGAATGGCAGCTTTCACAGCCGACAGGTCGTTCAAATCCAGGAAGGTGAAGTCCAGGCCGGCGGACCGGCGGCGAACACGCTCGAACAGACGGTAGGTGCCGCCATAGAGGTCGTCCATGGCAATCACGTGGCTGCCGGTATCCAGCAAGTCCAATACCGTGGAGGCCGCGCCCAGGCCCGAGCCGAAGGCGAACCCCGCCGCACCGCCTTCCAGGGCGGCCACGCAGCGCTCATAGGCCATGCGGGTGGGGTTCTGGGTACGGGAATATTCATAGCCCTGGTGCTTGCCCGGGCTGGACTGGACATAGGTCGAAGTCGCGTAGATCGGCGTCATGATGGCGCCGGTGCTCGGGTCGGGCGACTGACCGGCGTGGATGGCGCGGGTGCCCAGTCCGAGGGGACGGGCGGCGGACTTCTTCTTGGCCATGGGGGCTCGACTTGGGCTTGGGTTGCGACCGCGCATGATACCGCGAAATATCTGCGTCACATCGATGCTCGTTCAGCTTCCCAGGGCCTCAAACAGGCACTTACCCATGACACAATGGGTGTCTTGGCAAGGGCCCGGGAGCCTGATGAAAACCCTTCTCGTTACCGGCGGAGCCGGCTTTATCGGGGCTAACTTCGTGCTTGCCGCCGTGGCCGCCGGCCATCGGGTGGTCAACCTCGACAAACTGACCTACGCGGGCAATCTCGATACGCTTGAGACTCTCTCGAATAGCCCACACCACGTCTTCGTCCACGGCGATATTGGCGACCGCGATCTTGTCGCGGGGCTACTGGTCACCCACCGGCCGGACGCGGTGGTGAATTTCGCCGCCGAATCCCACGTCGACCGTTCCATCGACGGCCCTGCAGCCTTTATTGAAACCAACGTGGTTGGCACCCTTGGCCTGCTTGAATGCGCGCGCGACTACTGGCGCGACACCCTCGCAAACTCGGCCGACTTCCGCTTCCTGCATGTGTCCACCGACGAGGTCTACGGCTCGCTCGGAAGCGAGGGTAAATTCACCGAAACCACTCCTTACGCGCCGAATTCGCCCTACTCCGCCTCCAAGGCTGCTTCCGACCATCTGGTGCGGGCTTTCCACCACACCTACGGCTTGCCCGTCCTCACCACCCATTGCTCGAACAACTACGGCCCCTACCAGTTCCCCGAAAAATTGATCCCACTGGTGATCCAGAAGGCAATGGAAGGTGAACCACTGCCTGTGTATGGCGATGGCCTGAACGTGCGCGACTGGTTGTACGTGGGTGACCACTGCTCGGCTATCAGCCGGGTGCTGGAGGCAGGCCGCATTGGCGAAACCTATAACGTAGGCGGCAACGCCGAGCGCGCCAACATCGACGTGGTCAAGGCCATCTGCTCACTGCTGGACGCTCGCCGCCCATTGGCCGATGGCCGGGCCCACGAATCCCTGATCACCTTCGTCCGCGACCGTCCAGGCCACGACCGCCGCTACGCGATCGACGCCGGCAAGTTGCGCGACGAGCTTGGCTGGACACCCTCCCTCACTTTCGAACAGGGTATCGCCGCCACGGTTGACTGGTACCTGGCCCATCAGGCCTGGACTTCCCGCGTATTGGATGGCAGCTACCGCATGGAGCGATTGGGCGCATGACTACCAAGGGCATCATCCTGGCCGGCGGCTCCGGCACCCGCCTGTACCCGATCACCAAGGCGATCAGCAAGCAGCTACTGCCGATCTACGACAAACCGATGATCTACTACCCGCTGGCCACGCTGATGCTTGCCGGTATCCGCGACATACTGGTGATCAATACGCCGCACGAGCAGGCGTTGTTCCAGCGACTGTTGGGCGACGGCTCGCAGTGGGGCATCCGCATCGAGTATGCGGTGCAACCGAGCCCGGATGGCCTGGCCCAGGCGTTCCTGATCGGCGAATCGTTCGTCGATGGGGACCCGAGCTGCCTGGTGTTGGGCGACAACATCTTCTACGGCGTGGGCCTGACCGATCGCATGGCCCGTGCGGCCACTCGCGAACGGGGTGCCACCGTCTTCGGCTACTGGGTGCGCGATCCCGAACGCTACGGGGTGGCCGAGTTCGATGCCAACGGCAAGGTCGTGGACATCGAAGAAAAACCCGCCCAGCCAAAGTCGAACTACGCCGTTACTGGCCTATATTTCTACGACGGCCGCGCCAGCGAGTTCGCATCGAAGCTCAAGCCTTCCGTGCGTGGCGAGCTGGAGATTACCGACCTTAATCGTTGCTACCTCGACGAAGGCAGCCTGCATCTGGAACAACTGGGGCGAGGCTATGCGTGGCTGGATACCGGTACCCACGAGTCGCTGATCGAAGCATCGAACTATATCGAGACCATCGAAAACCGGCAGGGCTTGAAGGTGTGCTGCCCGGAGGAAATCGCCTTTCTGCACGGCTGGATTGACACCACGCAACTGCGCGAGCTGGCACGTCCGCTGGAAAAAACGGGCTACGGCCAGTACCTGCTCCGCCTGATCGACCAGGGAGTCGTGCGTTGAATGTCATCCAGACCGCCCTGCCGGGCGTGGTGATCCTCGAGCCAAAGGTGTTCGGTGACAGCCGCGGCTGGTTCTATGAAAGCTACCACCAGCCACGCTTCGTCGAGGCAGGTATCGATGTCGACCTTCGCCAGTCCAACGTGTCGCGTTCCGCACGCGGCGTATTGCGCGGTCTGCACTATCAGTGGCCTCGTCCGCAGGGCAAGTTGGTGAGCGTGCTAGTGGGCGAGGTCTACGATGTAGCCGTGGATATCCGCCAGGGCTCGCCAACCTTCGGGCGCTGGGTGTCGGCCATGCTCACTGCCGAGAACCATCGGCAAATGTGGATACCCGAAGGTTTCGCCCACGGTTTTGCGGTGGTCTCGGACGAGGCGATCTTCAGCTACCACTGCACTGAGGTCTATGACCCCGCCGCCGATGCGGCGATCCGCTTCGATGACGCAACCTTCGGCATCGACTGGCCGGTCAGCGAACCGCTGCTGTCCGAAAAGGACACGCGCGCGCCGCTGCTGGCCGACGTGCATCCTGAACGACTGCCCATTTTCCAGGGATGAAAATTCTCGTCCTGGGTGCGGGCGGTCAACTTGGGCGCCAGCTTTGCGCCGCGCTAACCGACCTCGGCGAGATAACAGCAGCCACACGCGACGGCCGTCAGGTAGAGGGTGTATCCGACGCGCACCTGGCAACGGCTGACCTGGCCGCACCCGATAGTGTCCTGGATCTGCTTGAACGAGTGCGACCGGACATCATCGTCAATGCGGCGGCCTATACGGCGGTCGACGCAGCGGAGTCGGACGAAGCCACGGCATCGGCGATCAACGCGCAAGCCGTCGGCGATATCGCCGCGTGGGCAGGCCAGCATGGCGCGCTGCTGGTGCACTTTTCCACCGACTACATTTTCGACGGCCGCGCCAGCGAACCCTATCCCGAAGATGCACCCACCGGTCCCGCAGGGGCGTACGGCCGAAGCAAGCTCGAAGGTGAGGCACTCCTGGCAACCTCTGGTGCCCATTACCTGCTATTTCGCACGGCATGGGTGTATGCCCCCTGGGGGAAGAATTTCCTGTTGACGATGCTGCGCCTTGCAGCCGACCGAGACGAACTGCGCGTGGTTGCCGACCAGGTCGGCGCGCCAACCTCCGTAGCGTTGATTGCCGATGCCACGCGCGCTGCCATAGCGGCATGGTTGACCGCATTACCCCGCGAACGACAGGTGCTGGAAGGTACCTATCACGTGGTCGCCTCGGGACAGACGTCTTGGCACGGCTTCGCCCAGGCCATCGTCGATCGCGCGACCTCCACCGGATTGCTGGCGCGACGCCCGCTCGTCGTGCCCATCGCCACCTCGGACTTCCCCACACCAGCGCGACG
Source organism: Pinirhizobacter sp. (assembly GCF_036499745.1). Classification (NCBI taxonomy): domain Bacteria; kingdom Pseudomonadati; phylum Pseudomonadota; class Gammaproteobacteria; order Lysobacterales; family Rhodanobacteraceae; genus Pinirhizobacter; species Pinirhizobacter sp. The sequence goes on along the minus strand of NZ_DASYDG010000057.1, from coordinate 11,822 downwards.
CCCGGCCTATTCGGTGCTGGACAACCGCAAATTCCAACATGCATTCGCCTTTCCCTTACCTGACTGGACGGTGGGTCTTACGCAGGTGATGAACGAGCTTTGCGAGGCAAAACACGTTTGATTTAGGCGCACCGTGCTATATCAGCGCGAAGACATGACTCGACGGAGCAAGTGATGGACTGTTTCAAAGCCTACGACATCCGCGGCCGCATCCCCGACCAGCTGAATCCCGATATCGCCTACCGCATCGGCCGCGCCTTCGCGCGCACCGTCGGCACCGGCAGCGTGGTGGTGGGTTACGACATCCGCCTGGACAGCCCCAAACTTGCCGAAGCGGTGAGCAACGGCCTGCGTGACGAAGGCTGCGATGTGGTGGACATCGGCCTGGGTGGCACCGAGGAGGTCTACTTCCAGACAGCCCACCGCGGCAGCATCGGCGGCATCATGGTCACCGCCAGCCACAACCCTATCGACTACAACGGCATGAAGCTGGTGCGCGACGGTGCCAAGCCGATCAGCGGCGACACAGGTCTGAAGGACATCGAGAAGCTGGTCGAAGCCAACGATTTCGGCGATGCGAAGCCGCGCGGCGGCCTTACAAGCGACCACGACAAATCGGCCTATATCCAGCACCTCCTGACCTACGTCGACCGCAAGGCGCTCAAGCCGTTGAAGATCGTGGTCAACGCCGGCAATGGTGGCGCTGGTGCCATTATCGACCTGCTAGCCCCTCACCTGCCCTTCGAGTTCGTGCGCGTGAACCACGAGCCGGACGGCACGTTTCCCAACGGCATTCCCAACCCCCTGCTGATCGAGAACCGCGACGCCACCGCGAAAGCGGTGATCGAATCAGGCGCTGATTTTGGTATCGGCTGGGATGGTGACTTCGACCGTTGCTTCCTGTTCGATGCACGTGGCAGCTTCATCGAAGGCTATTACATCGTGGGCCTGCTCGGCGCCCAGCTGGTGGAGAAACACCCAGGCGGCAAGGTGATCCACGACCCGCGCTTGACCTGGAACACCATCGAGATGGTCCAGGAGGCCGGCGGCAGCGCGATCGAAAGCAAGACCGGCCATGCCTTCATCAAGGAACGCATGCGCAAGGAGGACGCCGTCTATGGCGGCGAGATGAGCGCCCATCACTACTTCCGCGACTTCGCCTATTGCGACTCGGGCATGATCCCCTGGCTGCTGGTGGCCGAGCGTGTGTGCAAGCTGGGCACGTCGCTGGAATCGATGCTGGCCGAGCGCATGAAGACATTCCCGTGCAGCGGGGAAATCAACTTCAAGGTGTCCGACGCCAATGCCATCGTGGCGAAGATCGAACAGCACTTCGCCGACGATAAGCCCCGTGTAGACCGCACAGACGGCGTATCGATGGAATTCGCCGACTGGCGCTTCAACATCCGCTCGTCCAACACCGAGCCGCTGCTGCGCCTGAACGTGGAAACCCGCGGCAACCTGCCGGTGCTCGAACGGCGCACGGAAGAACTGCGCGGACTGATCGAAGCGTGAACCCTTCCCGCTAGCGGGGTGATTCCCCGCCAGCGGGTATCTGCTCATCAGCTACCACGAGGCTGTCCTTGCCAAAATACGCAAGGATGGCATCGGCATTCTTGTCGTCGCCAACCCGCACAGCACCCTGCGGGAGCTTGGGGTCGTTTCCGACAATGCGGCCCGATACAACTCGCGTGAACACTCCGGAGCGTCCGTTCGCCACGCCGGAGTCCCACGTGGCCTGGCGTGCAGCAGCGATGCGATCATATGCGAGGTAGTCGTGGCGGATTCTGGGTACGCTGCTCGAAGCGGCCACCAGCACTGCTACCAGAAGGCTAGCCAGGGCAAACCACGCCTGTTTCCCTGCTGGCATCGAGATGCGCTGGTCGTTTTCGGCCACGCCCTTTTGACGATGTTTCCAGTTGGCCAGCCATGAGGCCGCGGCTGCGATCCCTACATAAACCATACACTGGCGAAACGTCGCATGGCGCTCGCAACAAAGCGAGCCGAATTGATAGTAGGCGGTAAAAATCGTCGCCGGCACGAGCGCCAGGGCGGACAAGGCCAGGGACAATCGCATGCGTTGCGCAACAGCATCGTGGCGATGAGTAGCTAGACCATATACGCCCAGCGCGAACAATGCCTTGACGATGAGCCCCAGTGTCAGCTGCTTATCGGTGGCCCGCGACGGGTCGAGCGTGAGCCACTCACGTCCAGCCTGCGGAACCATAGCCTTGAACGCGACGAAGGCGTGATGGGCAATGGCGGCATTACCGAATACCTCGGCATCCTGTCCAGCGCGAACGACCACGAGCTGTCGAAGCACCCAGGCGGCCATGAGTGTCGGCGGCAACAGCGCGATGATGCGTGCTCGGCGATATGACGTGGCGCCCGGCAGCCACCCCATTCCCAGCAGTACAACGAACCCCACAACGAACATCGCGCCTACTTCGGTGCTTGCCGCGGCCACAGTCAACGCCACAGAAGTGAGTACCCAGGTTGCAACCGTCGATGTCTCAAGGCACTGGGTGATCCCAAGCAGCAGCGCAATGGCCGCCAGGGTTGGCACGTAAGCAAGCGTGGCCATCGGCCAATAGAACATTTCCGACACCGGGTGCCCGAGGAAGAACAAGACAAGAAGCGCTGCAGACACCGGGAGCCAGGATCTGACACCACCTCGACGAAGTGGCAAGACAAGGACACCGATGGCAAGTAGCGACCAACAGGACACCAGTACGGTTGCAACCATGGGCTGGTGACGCGCTTCGACAAGAAGGGCATAGCCGTAGACGAACGCCTCCGACATGGGTCTTGGGCTCCACCCCATGACACGTTGGAAAAGAAATCCCGCCCCGCCGTCACCCACGGCGCGGATAGTCTGGTATTCATCCACTTGCCAGTGCCCAAGAGGCGTCAGGCCCAGATAGGCAGCGAACATCGCTGCGCACACCGTCAGGATGGCCAGCCAAAAAATTCGATAAGCACGTTCGTCCATGGACTCCCCCTGCAACGGGAGGAGTTTAGCCGACTGCCACTTGGATGTTCAGTGCGCCCGATCCCATCGTCGCCTGCTGGATCTTCCAACGGCGAGCAAAATCCAGGCAAACCACCTCATTCCACCGTCACCGACTTCGCCAGGTTCCGCGGCTGATCGACATCCGTTCCCCGCAGCACTGCCACGTGATACGCAAGCAACTGCAATGGAATGGTAAACACGGCCGGTGCAATGAAATCACCGCCACTGTCCAGCCGAAGCGTGGTGTCCTGCTCAAAGTTCTCATCCATCACCGCTGCCTGGTCGGCAAACACCACCAGCGTGCCACCACGCGCCCGCACTTCCTGCAGGTTGGATTTCAGCTTCTCAAGCAAGGGTCCGTTCGGCGCCACCGCGATCACCGGCATGTTCTCATCCACCAGCGCCAGTGGGCCATGCTTGAGTTCACCGGCCGGATAGGCCTCGGCGTGGATGTACGAAATCTCCTTCAGCTTCAGTGAGCCTTCCAGCGCCACCGGATAGTGCTCGCCCCGTCCCAGGAACAGCGCGTGCTGGCGGCTGACGAACTGCGCTGCCAGTTCAACGATGGCCGGCTCCAGTGAAAGTGCCTGTTCGATGTAACGCGGCAAGGTCTGTAGTTCGGCACAGCGCTTCAGGTAAAGCGCGCCGTCCAGGCCACGCTGGCGTCCGAGTTCCAGCGCCAGCAGGGCAAGCCCCGCCAGCTGGGTGGTGAAGGCCTTGGTGGAAGCCACGCCGATCTCGGGGCCGGCGCGGGTCATGAGCTTGAGGTCGGCCTCGCGCACCAGCGAGGATTCGGGCACGTTGCATATGCCTAGCGTGCCCAGGTATCCACGGCGCTTTGTTTCGCGCAGGGCAGCAAGCGTATCGGCGGTTTCACCCGACTGCGAAATGGCCACGAACAGGCTATCGGGCGGCACCACGGCCTCGCGATAGCGGTATTCACTGGCCACCTCGACGCTCACGGGAATGCGCGCCAGCTCTTCGATCCAGTACTTGGCTACCAGGCCCGCGTGGTAGCTGGTGCCACAAGCCACGATATGCATCTGGCGGGTCTTCGAAAGCATCTCTTCGGCGCCCAGGCCGAAGATGTTCGGCAGCACGCCGTGCGGTCCGAGGCGCCCTTCCAGGGTCTCGGTAACCGCCCGCGGCTGCTCGAAGATTTCCTTCTGCATGTAGTGGCGGTATTCGCCACGCTCCACGGCGTCGGACGTGAGCTCGCTATCGTGCACGGCGCGCTCGACCGGCTGCCCATCGAGCGTATAGACCTGGGCGCTGGCGCGGGTGATTTCCACCACATCGTCTTCTTCCAGGTACATCATGCGCTTGGTCACCTGGATCAGCGCCTGTGCATCGGAGCCCAGCAGGTGCTCGCCGATGCCCACGCCCACTAAAAGAGGGCAACCACGGCGCGCGCCGACCACGCGGTCGGGATGCTTGTCGCTGATCACGGCGATCGCGTAGGCGCCCTCGAGTTCGCGAACGGTGGCGAGCACCGCCTCGCGCAGGTCCATGCCCTGCCCGATGCGCTCGTCGATCAGATGCGCCATCACTTCCGAATCGGTGTCGGAGGTAAATACGCGGCCGCGCGCCTTCAGTTGCTCGCGCAGTGGCGCATAGTTCTCGATGATGCCGTTGTGCACCAGGCACACGCTGCCGGCCACATGCGGGTGGGCGTTGTGCTCGCTGGGCACGCCGTGGGTCGCCCAGCGGGTGTGTGCGATACCCGTGCCGCCGGGTGTGGGGTCGGCGTCGTAACGCGCTTCCATTTCGCGCACCTTGCCCTTGGCGCGGACGCGGCGCAGCGTGCCGTCGTCTAGCACGGCCAGGCCTGCGGAGTCGTAGCCGCGGTATTCCAGTGCCTTCAGGCCCGCGATCAGCAGCGGGGCGACGTCACGCTGGGCGGTCGCTGCAACTATTCCACACATGGCGTTGGTCCTTGGGTTAACAGCGGGCGCCGGCTAGTTCACTTTCCGGCGCAGGTAGTTCAACAGGTCGATGCGGGTGATCAGCCCCAGGAAGCGCTCGCCGTCCATCACGATCGGCACGTGGCCGCGATCGAACACCGGCATCAACGCTTCGATGGGGGATTTCACATCCAGGATGGTCAGGCTTTCGATCATCGCGGTGGACACCGGGTCGCGGAAACGCGCCTCGTCGACGTGCACGTGAAGCAGTACGTCCGATTCGTCCAGGATGCCGACGATGCGGTCGCCGTCCATCACCGGCAATTGCGACACGTCGTACAGCTTCATGCGGTTATAAGCGGTGATCAGGAGCTCCGACGGCCCCACCACCACGGTGTCCCGCTGGGCGTAGGGACGAAGGATCAGATCACGCAGGTCGTTGTAGCGCTCGCGCTCCAGGAAGCCGTTGTCGAGCATCCAGTAGTCGTTGTACAGCTTCGACAGGTACTTGTTGCCGGTGTCGCAGACCAGGGTGACCACTCGCTTCGGTTCGGTCTGCTCGCGGCAATACTTCAGCGCGGCCGAAAGCAGGGTGCCGGTGGACGAGCCTCCAAGGATGCCTTCCTTCGCCAACAACTCGCGCGCGGCGTGGAAGCTTTCCTTGTCGCTGATCGCATAGGCCTTGACCACCTTGGAAAAATCGCTGATGGACGGGAGGAAATCCTCACCGATGCCTTCGACCATCCAGCTGCCGGACTTGGTGGAGAGCACGCCCTCGTTGATGTACTGGGCCAGGATCGAACCCACGGGGTCGGCCAGGATCAGATCGGTATGGGGCGAGTGTTCTTTCAGGAAGGCTGTCAGGCCGCTCATGGTGCCGGACGATCCACAACCGAGCACGATGGCATCCACGCGCCCATCCATCTGTTCGAGGATCTCAGGGCCAGTGGTCTGGGCATGCGCCAGCGGGTTGTCGGGGTTGCCGAACTGGTTGATGAAATACGCGCCCGGGGTTTCGCGCGCAATGCGCTCAGCCATGTCCTGGTAGTACTCCGGATGGCCCTTGGCCACATCCGAACGGGTGAGCACCACTTCGGCGCCCATGGCCTTGAGGTTGAAGATCTTCTCGCGGCTCATCTTGTCCGGCACCACCAGCACCAGGCGATAGCCCTTCTGCTGTGCCACCAGGGCCAGGCCCAAACCGGTATTGCCGGCCGTGCCTTCCACCAGCGTGTCGCCAGGCTTGATGCGACCGGCGCGCTCGGCGCCCTCGATCATCGACAGGCCGATGCGGTCCTTGATTGAACCACCGGGGTTCATGCTCTCCATCTTGAAGAACAACTCGGCCTTGCCGGTATCAAGGTGTTGCGCGCGCACCATCGGGGTGCGACCGATCAGGTCGAGGACGGTGCCGTAGACGCTCATTGCTGCTCCATTCGCCCCTGCCCACGCGCGGCCCCTGCCTGACGCGCGGCACACGAGCCGGTAGTGACGCGCCATGATAACCGAGGGTCGTGCACGACCGTCCTTCGCGCAACAAAACGGGCGCCATAGAGGCGCCCGTCTTAAGGGGTAGAACCTATTGCCGGTGGGGCTTGACTTACCTATGCGTAGCGCTTGTCCCACATCCTAAGCAAGCGTGATTTTGCCTTGAGTTTCTCGAGTTTCATGCCAGTCAAGGTGGCATCGCCGATGGGAAGGACACCAATCTCGGCGTCGTGAACCTTGCTGTCCAGTTCCTGGTGGTGTTGGTAGAGGCGACGGAATTCCACGTCGCTCCTCATGAATGCCTCGACATCGTCACGCTGCTGGTTTTCGAACATGGTCGACTCCTGCATCTGTTGACGCGGCGCACGTGGGCCATGCGGCCGCATCGGTGGGGAAACCTGCGACCCGTTCGATGCCGGGAACCGGCATGGCGGGAAGCGTTTCCGGAAGGTCGCCCGAGGGACATTGCACCCCCCGGAGAACCGAAGCTACTCCGCGTGAAACGGTCGTGCAAGCTGTCATGGAAGGTATTAAACCCCCATTAATTCCTTTATATTTCAAACACTTGATAAAAGAAGCCCCGCATACGCGGGGCCTCTTTTTCCAGCAATATCGCCAAGTTGGGACGGAAGTCGCAGTTAGCTCACTGACCGCCTTTTTTTGGTGGCGTGGCCGAACCGCTGTCGCCGGAATCACGCAGGGCTCGTGCCGCCGCGGTGGCGGCCGCGGCCTGGCGCTTGGCAGCGTTCGCCACCTTGGCCTGGGCCTCGGCGAGCCGGCGCGACTGGTCGGCTTCGGCGCGGGCCTGTTCAGCTGCCTGGGCTGAATCCATGCCTTCCTGTTGCAGGCGGGCGTTCTCCGCCGCCACGGCCTGGGCCTGCTGGCGTTGGCGGTCGAGTTCGCGGCGAGCGTTCTCGACCTCCAGGCGGCTGGTATCGAGCAGGATCTGGTCGTGCTCGCGATCGAGTTTGGCGATGCGGCTCTGGGCGTCCTGCAATTGCGCGGCAGCCCGGGCTACGTCTACCCGGCGCTCGGCGATGTAGAGCGCATGGGCGCGCTCTTTGGACTTCAGGCCATACAAGCGGTTGATGGCATCACGGGCGCGGGCCTGCTCGCCCTGGGCGTAACCACCCAGGGTGGGGTCGTTGGCCAGCTGGTCCAGGCTGTTGGACAGGCGCTGGGCATCGAGGTCGTCCTTGGCGGCAACGGCAAGCGTCGCCGTGAAGGCCAGCGCGATGCCTGCGGCAAGCTTGGTGAAGCGGTTCATTGCTGGCCTCCCTGGCTGTCGTCACCCGCGGGCGGGACGGTGCTCTCCGCCGGGGACGGCAAGGTCATCTCGGTCTCCTGGACATTGGAAGGCGGCGGCGCCACCGATTGCTGGGCCTGGTTCTCGGCATCGGCCTGGGCTTGCGTCAGCTCGGAGCGAAGCCTGCCGTTTTCCGTGGACTTCTGCGAAATCTGCGACCGGGCGGCGCCCAGGCGGGCCTTCATGGTGGCCACTTCCGCATCAGCGCGGGACTCATCGGCCAGCTGGGCGGCCAGGTCATACTTGCGGCTGGCCATGGCGCCGGACGCCTGCTGGAACTTGTCCTGGGCGAAGCCAAGGTCCACGGGCGCATAATCGGCAGCGCCTGCGTCCCGGGCCGTACGCAGCTGGCTTTGCGCCTGGTTCATCTGGCTGTCCGGCGGCGGCACGCTGGCACAGCCATGCAGCAGCGCGACGGCGAGCACCACGGCGGGCAAACCAGGTAACCGAAGCCAGTTGCTTCTTAGCTTCGGCAAAAAGATGTGGACCATCACTCGTTCCTCTTACAGTTCTGCGCGGTATGGTCGATATTGTGGGCAGGCCTAAACATCGAATGCAATGAAATACAGGGGCAAGGCGTGGATATTGGGTATTTCCTGAAGCTGATGGTAGACAAGGGCGCGTCGGACATGTTCCTGACCACGGGCGCCCCGGTAAACATCAAGGTGGAAGGCAAGCTCTATCCCCTGGGTAATACCGGCCTGCCCAGCGGCATGGTGAAGAAAATCGCCTATTCCCTCATGGACGAAGGCCAGGTTCCCCAGTTCGAGCGCGACCTGGAACTGAACATGGCCCTGGCCGTGAAGGAAGCCGGCCGGTTCCGCATCAACGTGTTCAAGCAGCGCGGCGAGCTGGGCATGGTCATCCGCGCCATCAAGAATGACATCCCCAGCGTTCACGAACTGCGGCTACCGGGGATCTTCAGCGACCTGATCATGGAGCCCCGCGGGCTTATCCTGGTGGTGGGCGCTACAGGCTCAGGCAAGTCCACCACCCTTGCGGCCATGCTCGACCACCGCAACCAGAACAGCTCGGGGCATATCCTTACCGTCGAAGACCCCATCGAATACCTGCACCGCCACAAACGGTCGATCGTGAACCAGCGCGAAGTGGGCCTGGATACCCACAGTTACCACGAAGCGCTGAAGAACGCGATGCGCGAAGCGCCGGACGTGATCATGATCGGCGAAATCCGCGACACCGAAACCATGGAAGCGGCCATTTCCTTCTCGGAAACCGGCCACCTGTGCCTGGCAACGCTCCATTCGAACAACGCCGACCAGACCCTCGAGCGCATCCTGAACTTCTTCCCCGAATCAGCCCACAAGAACGTGCTGATGAACCTGTCGTTGAATCTGCGCGCGGTGATCAGTCAGCGCCTGGTGCTGGGTAAGGACAACCGCCGCCTGCCGGCCACCGAAGTGCTGCTGAACACCCCGTTGATCCGCGACATGATTCGCCGCGGCCAGATCCACGAGGTAAAGGAAGCGATGGACCGTTCGCTGCAGGAAGGCATGCAGACCTTCGACCAGTCCCTCTACCGCCTGTACCGCGAGGGCCAGATCGAACTGGAAGAAGCCCTCAACAAGGCCGATTCCCGCGATGGCCTGGCACTGAAGATCCGCCTGTCCGAAGGCGCCACAGGCAACGAGTTCGCCTCCAGCGACCCCTACGGCATCGGCGTGTAATCAGGCTGCGCCTCGGGCGCGGCCCGGGCGAACGCATCGAGCGTGGCGCACTGGGCGTGGATGCGGGCGATGGTGGGATAAGGCTCCATCGGTACATTCCAGCGGTGGGCGTTATACACCTGCGGCACCAGGCAAGCGTCGGCCATGCCAGGCAGCGCCCCATGGCAGAAACGCCCACCCTGCCCGGCCAGCATGGTTTCCAGCGCATCAAAGCAGACGGTGATCCAGTGCCGTGTCCAGGCCATCCGTTGCTCCTGGGTGGCACCGAACTGTGTACCCAGCGCGTTGAGCACCCTGAGGTTCGCCAGCGGATGCGTATCCACGGCCACCGCCTGGGCCAGGGCACGCACGCGGGCCCGCCCCAGTGGATCGGCAGGCAACAAGGGCACTTCCGGTCGCGTTTCCTCAAGGTATTCCATGATCGCCAGCGACTGGGTAAGCACTGCCGTGCCGTCGATCAGCGTCGGCAGCAGCTCCAGTGGGTTCAACGCCCGGTAGGCTTCGGAGTGATGCTCGCCACCATTGGCCACCAGGTGCACCGTGCGTGTCTCGTAGGCAATGCCCTTGAGGTTCAGGGCGATGCGCACGCGATAGGCCGCGGAGGACCGCCAATAGCTGTACAGGATGGGTGAAGGATTCATGGACATTTGCGTTGCGGTCGGCGGGTCCAGACAATAGCTGTTTTCCCCGACCGCTGGAGCTTCGAAGATGTCCGTCACCCGCATGAGCGACCTCGACCTCCACGGCAAGCGGGTATTGATCCGCGAAGACCTCAATGTGCCGGTGAAGGACGGCAGGATTACCTCCACCCAGCGCCTGGATGCTTCCCTGCCCACCATCCGTGCCGCGAAAGACGCCGGCGCCCGCGTGATGGTGCTCTCGCACCTGGGCCGGCCCAAGGAGGGTGAATTCGACCCTGAATCCTCACTTGCCCCCGTGGCCGAGTGGCTTGGTGCCCAGCTGGGCGGCAAGGTACGGCTGGTGCGCGACTATCTCGACGGCGTGGACGTGGCCGAAGGCGAGGTGGTGGTGCTGGAGAACTGCCGGATGAATGTGGGCGAAGGCGCCGACGACGAGGCACTGTCGCGCAAATATGCGGCGCTGTGCGATGTGTTCGTGATGGACGCTTTCGGCACAGCGCACCGCGCCCAGGCATCCACCCATGGCGTGATCCGCTTCGCCCCGGTGGCGGCGGCAGGCCCGCTGCTGTCGGCCGAGCTCGACGCGCTGGGCAAGGCCCTGGAGGCTCCGGCACGGCCACTGCTGGCGATCGTGGCAGGCTCGAAGGTATCCACCAAGCTCACCCTGCTGGAGAACCTCGCTGGCAAGATCGACCAGTTGATCGTCGGCGGCGGTATTGCCAATACGTTCATTGCCGCGGCCGGCTACAAGGTCGGCAAGTCGCTTTACGAGGCCGACCTTCTGGATGCCGCAAAGAAGGTGATGGCCGACGCCAAGGCGCGCGGCGCCGAAGTACCCATTCCCACCGATGTGGTGGTGGCCGACAAGTTCTCCGCCGATGCCACGCCGCGGGTGAAGGGCGTGGACCAGGTGGAGGATGACGAACTGATCCTGGACATCGGGCCGGAGACCGCCGATAGCTACGCACAGCTCATCGCGAAAGCGGGCACCGTCGTGTGGAATGGCCCGGTAGGCGTGTTCGAGTTCGATGCCTTCGGCAAGGGCACCGAAACCCTGGCCCGTGCCATTGCCGCGTCGAAAGCGTTCTCCATCGCCGGTGGCGGCGACACGCTGGCGGCGGTGGACAAGTACGGCATCGAGAAAGATATTTCCTATATTTCCACCGGCGGCGGCGCCTTCCTTGAATTCCTCGAAGGCAAGGAATTACCCGCGGTGGCGGCGTTGAAAGCCCGGGCCGGCAAGTGACACTTTGCCTGTTCGACCTCGACGGCACGTTGATCGATTCGGAGCCCGGCATTTTCGGTGGCATTCGTTACGCGCTGGGCCAGCTCGATACTGCCGTGCCAGACGAACGCGCGCTGCGGGCGTGGATCGGCCCGCCGCTTCGCCAGAACTTCGGCGCACTACTCGATTCTGAAAGAGTCGAGCAGGCGGTGAAGCATTACCACGTATATTTCGCCGAGAACGGCTGGCAGCAGCGGCGCGTCTATGAAGGCATTCCCGAGGCCCTGGCCGCCATCCATGGCCGCGGCGACCGCCTGGCGGTGGTGACCAGCAAGACCCGCAACCATGCCGAGCGGATCATCGCCGATCTGCCCTTCGGGCACCTGTTCGAGCGGATCTATGCGCCGGGACCTGAAAGTGCGCACAGCCAGAAGGCCAGCATGATCGCAGCCGCCATCGAGGACTTCGCCAGCCCGCGCGAATCCACCGTGATGGTCGGCGACCGCAGCTTCGACATCGAAGGCGCCGTGGCTAACCACATCGCAAGCGTGGGCGTG